>CAZPED010000015.1:0-15834 GCA_964585335.1 uncultured Planctomycetaceae bacterium
GCGTCGCCCTAACGGCGCCCGGGGCATCACCCGACCCGGCCGCCGCCATCGTCCTCTCGGCCGTCGGCCGCTTCGACGCCACGCCGCAAGCCGTGCCCAGGTTGCCAGGACCGGAGAACTCGAACAGCGTCGAAGTTCACACCGCCACACAGGCGGCGGCTGGGGAAGCGCTAGCCGATTGGGATCAGCCGGGCCTCGAGAAAGCGCTCGGGAAAACCGAGCATTTCTCGCCCGACGACGATTGGTTGAGCTCGGACTGGTCGAACTGACCAGTCCGGCAAGGAAGCGGCGCGGCTCTCGGCACCCACGGGAGCCGCGCCCATTTTTAACCCCGACGGGGCGACAGGGGGGCCGCCCTCCCCCTTTTTTATGGACTTTCGACCACCCCAATGGCTAAGATGCCTGGGCCCCTCTTGCGAGCTGATGGCCAATGGCCGAAGGGCAGGGGACGGCATTAATAGTGTGCGATTAATTCACGTCCTGTCAGATCTTCAGGGATCTCCATGCGCCCCCGGCGAAACAATCTGCCACACCGCGCCACTCTGGCCTCGTTCGGCTGCGAAGCGCTCGAAGAGCGGCGAATGCTGAGCGTGACACTCGGTAACTCATCCCTCGAGTTTCCTTCATCTTCCTTCTATCCCTACTTCCCTTATCCTTTTTCCTCCGAGCTCACCGCCCAGGACTTTCAGGTTGCAAGCTCGCAACAGAATGGTAGAGGATCGGTTCTGTTTTCACCGGATCGAATTCTGGTGACGTTCAGCGGCGACGCGGACACAACCGACGGAGCGGCCGGGCTCCACAGCATCACAAACCCTGCGAACTGGCAATTGTTCCGCGATGGCAAGGATGCAAACTCGCTGCTCACGTCGATCGACTTTTCCTCATCGCACGTTGCCACGCTACATCTCTCGTCTCCCTTGGGACCGGGACATTACCTCGTCATCGCTCGCGACTCGATTCAGCAAGCGTCAACGGGCCACGCGCTTGATGGCGATCAAAATCTCACGCCTGGTGGAAACCTGTTTGAGTTCTTCAGTGTCTCCACCGTTGTGGCAACAACCCCCGAGGAAAGTATCGGAGGCGCAAACTCAAGCAGCGTCGCGGTAGCCACTGACGCGGTGGGCAACTACGTCGTGGTCTGGAATCGTGCGGCCACTTTATCTGAACTCTATGATTACACGCCGGATGGGAAACCCGTTGGTTTGGTCGCCCAGCGATTCGATGCCAACGGCGTGGCGATTGGCGGACTCATCCAGATTAGCTCCGTTGACGCCAACACATACAGCGTGGCGATGAACGCCGCCGGTGATTTTGCGGTCACATGGACTGCGCCCTCTCCCGGTAACTTAAACGGTGTCGTTTTTGCGCAGCGATTTCGTGCCGATGGGTCCAAGGCGACGGGAGCTCTGCAGGTGTCCCCACGACCACCATACCAGGACTACTTGTACTTAGTAGACCCGAAGCCGACCGACATCGGCATCGACGGAGCCGGCAATTTTGTCGTGGTTTGGACGGCCGCCAAGAACAGTCAATCCGTCGCCAGCGTCAACGTTGCGAGGTATTCATCGACGGGAATGCTACTCGGTACGGCCCTCATCGGTCGGGGAGATGGCGGCAGTGCCCACGTAGCCATGAACGCCGCCGGGCAGTTCGCGGTAAGTTGGGTCAGTCAATACATCATCCCCGAGCAAACTGGCAGCTCCGAATACGCCAGCTACCAACGCATATTCCTGCAACTATTTCGCGCCGATGGAAAGGCACTTGGAGACCCACAACAGGTCGATGATGGCGGAGTCAACCGCGCAACCGACGTAGCGATGGACGCCGCGGGCAACATCGTCGTGGTTTGGGAAAACACGAGTCCCGATGGCAACCAGATCCTAGCAAAGCGTTTTGGCAGCAATGCGGCCGCCATCGGCACATCGATCGAAGTGAGCACAATCGACGATAGCATCGGTTGGGAAACTGGCGCAAGCAATACTCTTCCTACCGTGTCGATGGACGCAGCGGGCAACTTTACTGTCACCTGGCTTCAACGGCAGCAAACGATCTTTTATCCGAAAGGCCCAACTTGGGATTACTTCATTGTCAACCCGACCAATTTAATTGGCACAAAGGATTTTATTCGTGTCGGACCCACCGTCCGGGTCTTTGACGCCGCAGGCAACGCGCTGAGCGAGGCTTTCAACCTGAGCTCGGTGCTGTCGAATTCCAACACGTCGCAAGTCATCGTCACGGAGCAAGGCAACCTGATCGCTGTCTGGACAGAGCCCCAGCCGCTCAGTGCTATTGCTATCACGGACGTGTATCCGCCCAACCTTTCGCCCCTTGCAGCCAGCAGTTTAGTCAAGGCTCGACTACTCAGCCTGAGGCACGAGCTCGACGTCGATCTGAATGGCGATGCCTCGGGCCGCAACACCATGCGAATCTTACCGGTGGCAGGCGGCCAGAATATCTCGCTCGTTGACTCCGGTCTAACCATTCGTACCTTTGGCGTCTCACAGATAGCATCGGCCAGCATCACCGTCGAGAATGCCCTCGCTGGCGATTCATTAGTGGCCAACACCGATGGCACGAATCTGGTGGCGAACTTTGCCAATGGCGTTCTAACCATCTCGGGCAACGATACGCTAGCCGCGTATCAAGCGGTGTTGCGGACGGTTACTTTCAGCACTACTGCTGTCCGTGCGGCCGGAACGAACGTCCACATCAAGTTCTCTGTCACGGGTGGCTCACTAACGAGTGAGCCGGCCGAGGCGATCCTCAGCGTCTACCAGCCGGGGCTAAGCTCGATTCGAGGACGCTACGTCTTCTACAACAATTCGGCATTCGATGGTCACGACGCCGGCATCAACGCCGGCGACGACGGCGCCATTGCCGTCGACAAGACCGCCCTGACACCCAACCACTCGGCCACGTTTGCCAACTACACCAGCTACTCGCGCGGCATCAACGGCATCATCATTGACCTGGACGGCGCGCATGGCACCATTTCGGCAAACGACTTCCAATTCAAGGTCGGCAACGACAGCAGCCCGCATTCGTGGAAGTACGCCCCTGCGCCGCTGGCTGTCAGCGTGCGGGCCGGGGCCGGCGTGAACGGGTCGGATCGCATCGAGATCGTCTGGGCCGACTACAGCATCCTCAATACCTGGCTGGAAGTGTCGGTCGCCGCCAACGGCAACACGGGCCTTGCGCAGAGTGATTCGTTCTATTTTGGCAATGCCGTCGGCGAGACGGGCAACATGACGGCCGATGCCCGCGTCAACGCGCTCGATTACGTCCAAACGCTCAATTACCTGCTAACCCACCCCAGCGCCTCGGTGGGCATTGACAACCGCTTCGACTTCAATCGCGACGGCGCAATCAACGCCCAAGACTTTCTGGTCGATCTCCAGCAAGTGCTGATTCCCCGCCAATTGCTCGAGCTGGTTGGCCCTGGCGCCCCCAGCGTACCGCCCAGTTGGGCAGTAATTGTTACCACAATCAGGAACAATGGGTACTTGCCCATTCTGACGACCGGAGATGCGAACCTCACCTCGGGCATTACCTCCGGCTTCTCCTCTTTCCAACCGCCAAGCCAGCCGCCGGGCGCCCCCGATGCCAGCGACGTGCCAGCGTTGCTCGACGCCTACTGGTCGCAGCATACGGGCGACGACGAAGACGACGACGGGCTAGAGCTGATCAACGTCTGACCGCGGGCGGCTGGTAGCCCTGACGTCGCCAGCGATGTCGTGGCTTTATTGGGCGATTCGGTCTTTAACCACCTGCGGGGCAGGGGGGTGGCATCGCGCTGGACCCGTCGTGGGGCCACCACTAGAATACAGGGCGACCCTCGCGTTTTCCGCCACGACTCACTGGAGCACTTCGCCATGTTGCGCTCATTTGCCTTGCTCGGCGCCCTGCTGCTGGCCGCGCCCACGCTGGCCGACGATCTGAAGGGTGACTACCTCGAAACCCGCACGTGCGACATCTATACCGGTCCTTGCTTCGCCAATGGCCAGGTCGGCCTGACCGGCCGCGACGCGATGCAGGCCTGGAGCATCGATCGCGGTACCTACGAGGGCATTGAACTGGCCGGCCTGAAGGTGATCGTCATCACCACGGCTAGCGACACGCTGGGATTTGGCGGCACGCTGAACATCAACCCCCATCAGATTCGCTCCGTCGTGGTGGTGGATTCTCAAGCCACGCCCGTGCAGCGCGCCGCGCTGGCCCGGTTCGCAAGCGAGTACGCCCGGCACGCCGGCGAGATCGTCAAGATCACCAGTGCGCCGATTTCGATGAATGTCGACCACTTCAGCCTGGTGGCTTCGCTGGAAGCGGGCGACGTGGCCCGGCTCGAAACCCGGAAGCTGAACAAGGGGGACTGCGTCTGCTCGAACGAGAAGACATTTTATCCGCCGCTGAACGACGTGCGCAACGCCGTGCCAGCGTATACGGTCGACGGTCAGTTCCACGGCAAGGGGCTGGGCACCCAGTGGTCGAACCCCGGCACGCGCAGCGCCTTCGTGGCCAGCTTTTCCTACTAAGCTCTCGCGGCTTGCAGCTGAGGCCCCCGGGCACGGCCGGCCGCCCGCCGTGCGGGATGATTGCCAGCACCCGACAACTAACACTGAAAAGGTCGCCCGCGGGCGGCCTTTTTTTGCGCCCCTTGGCACGCAGCTGCCACCGCGCTGCCCCGTTTGCCAAGGCCTTTTGCGGGGCTGGCAACGCGTTGCTCCAGCGAGCTAGAATTAGACAGTTTACGCTGCGCCGGACTGATCCCCCAACGGCCCGCGCCTGCCAATCGCGCCCAACCAAGAGTGCCTTCCGCGGAGACGAACCGACATGAACCGATGCTCTTTTGTGCTGGCCCTGACGCTTTTTCTGGCTCCGGCGGCGGGCTTTGCCCAACAATACACGCTGCAACCGCTCAAGGAAGCCGCGCCCGACGATCTGACGTCGGACATTTCGGGGCAGCTTGCCGACTCGGGTTACAAGATCATGGCCGGCAAGCGCACGTTGCTCGAGTTCTGGCCCGCCAAGCAATTGACCGTGAAGCCCGACTTCAAGCCCTCCGACACGATCATCACGCCACTGCAATCGGGTTCGCTGGTGGCCGCGCTGCGTTTTCCGCGCAAGGGGGCCGACTTCCGCGGTCAGGATATTGCCGAGGGCGTTTACACGTTGCGTTACGCCAATCAGCCGGTCGACGGCAACCACGTGGGCACTTTTCCCACGCGCGACTTTTTGTTGATGGTGCCGGCCATCTCCGATCAATCGCCCGACGTGCTCAGCGACGACAAAGAGCTGAGCGTCGCCAGCGCTAAGGCGGCCGAATCGAATCACCCGGCCATTCTGCCGCTGATCAAGCCGGGCGACGGCGATTCGCCGGCGGTCGTACGGCATGAAGAAGCGGATTGGTGGACATTGCGCTTCACAGGCAAAGACGCCGCTGGCAATAAGGTGCCGCTAGAAGTCATCGTGGTCGGTAAGGCCGCCGAATGACGTAGCGGCTGAGCGGCCTGGCGAGGGTGCTATCCATGAGGCGTCGACATACGATCGTGGCCTGCCTGATCGGCTGCGGGGTTGTAGCCGCGCCGCTGATGCTGGCAGCCCCGCCGCCCGAGGGTAACGCTCAGAGCGCTGAGCACTCTGCTACTGCCCAGGCCGATGCCACTGCCGCCAAGCCGGCCGGCGGCGATGCGGGCAAGCGCAAGTACGCCACCGAACTGCTGGCCGGCAAGGTCGTGTGGCTGGCCGATGCGCTGGAGCGCAGATTCGGCGTGCGCACCGAGCCGGCCGCCGCCGAATCGGCCGTGGTGCTCGAAACGCCCCAAGGTCACCTGATTCCGCTCGTGCCCGACACCCGGGGCTGGGCATTCGTGGTCGACGAGCACTTGCGCGACATCGACTTGCAGTTGTTGGTCCGCCGCTACGAAGGCGCCCCGCATGTCCAGGTGATTCGCGTGCTAAAGCCCAAGGACGACGGTTTGTACGAAGTCGACTATTGGTGCGATATTTGCGCCATTCCGATGTACATCCTCAAGCCTTGCGAATGCTGCCAGGGCCAGACGCGGCTCCGCGAGCAAAAGCTCGAGCCGGGGCAGGAGCCCAAGATTCCCGCCGCAGACCGCTGACCGCTCGCCGTTGCGGGGCCGCCGGAAGCGACCCGCCGCCGCCGGCTCTACCGCGGTGCCCCGCGCTTGCGGAGCGTGCCGGGGCGGCATATAACACTGCCGGGACCACACCCGGACCTGCCGGCTGCGCAAAGTCTTACGCGGCCCAGAGGCACGGTGACGGGCCCAGACGCGTCGGACGTGCCTTCCGTTCCATTCCTCCCCATCGATTCGCAAGGGGGCGTCGCATGAGCAACCGCGAGCAACCAACGCGCGGCCAAGGCGGTTTCAGCCGCCGCGCATTTCTAAAGGGTTCGGGCGCGGCCGCGGCCGCATCGGCCCTGGCCGACGGCGCTGGCGTAGCCGCTGCCGATCCGGCATCGAATGTCGTCGCCGGTATGACCTCGATCAGCCTGAACGTCAACGGCAAGACCGAGAAAGTGCAAGTCGAGCCGCGGACTACGCTGCTCGAAGCGCTGCGCTATGGGCTGAACCTGACCGGCGCCAAGCCGATTAGCGTCGACGGCTCCAGCGGCGGCAGCACGGTGCTCGTGGCCGGCAAGCCCGTCAGCGCCAACACGGTGCTCGCGCTCGAATGCGTCGGCAAGCCGATTCAAACGGTCGAGAGCCTGGGGGGCGCCAAGCTCGACCCCTTGCCCGACGCGTTCGTGCATCACGACGCGTCGCAGTGCGGCTTTTGCACTCCGGGCTTCATCATGGCCATCAAGGCGTTTCTGGCCAAGCATCCCAAGGCCACCGAGGCCGAGATTCGCGAGGGACTGAACGGCAATCTGTGCCGCTGCGGCACCTACGCCAACATCATTCCCGCCGTGATCGACGTCGTGAAAGGAGCCCATCATGGTTGAATACGTTTGGCCATCGCGCGAAGAGAGCTCCTTGCTCGGCAAAAGCTTCGATAAGGTCGACGCTCCGGCCAAGTGCACCGGCGCCGCCAAGTACAGTTACGATATCAATCCCGATAAAGTGCTGATCGCCCGCGCGCTGGGTTGCCCGCTGGCGCACTGCAAGGTCAAGTCGATCGACACCAGCGCCGCCCAAAAGGTCAAGGGTGTGGTCGCCGTGCGGGCCATGAAGAAGCCCGGCGACGAGATTCACTGGCAGGGCGACCTGGTGGCCTGCGTGGCCGGCGAAACCGAAGGCGCCGTGGCCGAGGGCCTGAAGGCCATCAAAGCCGAGTTCGAGCCCCTCGATGTTTTCGTCAGCGACTCGGACCTGGCTGCCGCCGAAGCGGCCAAGCGCACCAGCAAGGCCGGCGGCAAAGTGGTGCTGAAAAACGAACCAGAGGACGACGACAAGAACTTCGAGGAGAAAGAGCTCGCACGGCTGTTCAAGGAAGCCGCCGTGGTGGTCGAAGGGCGCTATGGCGTCGAAGCGATCACGCACATGTGCCTCGAACCGCACGGATCGACCTGCGATTGGCGTGACGGAAAACTGACCGCGCACCTCTCGACGCAGAACGTCTCGGGCACGGCCGGCCAGTTCGCCGCTCCTCTGGGTATCACGGCCGACGACGTGACCGTGCACTGCGACTATATCGGCGGCGGCTTCGGCAGCAAGTTTGCCGTCGACCGCTGGGACGTGCTGGCCGCGCAGCTCTCCAAGGAACTGGGCCGCCCGGTAAAACTGATGCTCGACCGCGACCTGGAATTGAAGAACGCCGGTTCGCGCCCTTCGGGTTTCGCCGACGTCAAGGTTGGCGCCAACAGCGAGGGGGTGATCACGGTTTGGGATTCGCACCATTGGTCGACCGGCGGGCACGGCGGCACCCCGGTGTCGCAGGACGTGATGCCCTACGTCATCGTGCCGCCCAATTACCGCCGCAAGGTCACTAACGTCAAGACGAACACCGCGCCGGTGCGAGCCTGGCGGGCGCCGAACCATCCGCAAGGCTGTGCGATGTCGCAAACGGCCATCGACGACGTGGCGGCCAAGCTGGGCATGGACAGCTACGACGTCTTCATGCGGAACCTGGTGAACGTCGCGCCCGAAAAGGCCGAAGTGTACGCCGAGGAGATGAAGCTGGGGGCCAAGCTGATCGATTGGAAGTCCAAGTGGCATCCGCACGGCAAAGGTCCCGCCAACGGTTCGATCGTCACCGGCCTCGGCATGGCGATGCACACCTGGGGTGGCGGCGGCCATCCGTCGAGCTGCCTGGTGAAGATCCATCCCGATGGCGGCGTCGAAGCGTTCCTGGGCAGTCAGGACCTGGGCACCGGCACTCGCACGGTCATCGCCGTGGTACTGGCCGAAACGTTTGGCCTGCCGCTGGAAGCCGTGAAGGTGAACATCGGTAGCTCGAAGTATCCGGCCAGCGGCCCCTCGGGGGGCAGCACCACGGTGGGCGGCGTCTCGGAATCGAGCCGCCACGCCGGTTTGGATGCGCTCGTGCAATTGAACGAGAAAGTTGCCGCCAAGCTCGACGTCGATGCCGGGGGACTGGTCGCCAAAGGCGGTCGCATCTTCGACAAGAACAACCCGTCCAAGGGGTTGTCGTGGAAAGAGGCTTGCAGCCTGTTGGGCATGACCCCGCTGGAAGTCAAATCGAGCGGCAAGCCGGGCCGCACTTCCAATCTCTCGAGCTCGGGCGTGGCCGGCGTGCAAATGGCCGAGGTCGAAGTCGACCGCGAGACCGGCGTCATCAAGATGAAGAAGTTCGTCACCGTGCAGGACATGGGCCTGGTGGTGAATCGCAAGACGGCGCTCAGCCAGATCTATGGGGCCATGATCATGGGCGTGGCCTACGCCCTGTTCGAAGAGCGGATCATGGATCCCAAGAGCGGCGCCCTGCTCAACGCCGAAGTTGCCGATTACCGGCTGCCGCGGCTGGGCGATATCGGCGAGTTCGTGGTCGAAATCTACGAGCCCGAGAGCGAGCGCGCTCGCGGCGTGATTGGTTTGGGCGAGCCGCCGGTGGTGGGCCCAGGCGCCGCGATTTCGAACGCGGTGTGCAATGCCCTGGGCGTGCGCGTGCCCGTGTTACCCATGACACCTAAGCGGGTTCTGGATGCCTTGAAAGCGAGGAATGCCTGATGAAAGCCTTTGAATATGCCGCTCCGTCCAGCGAGCAAGAGGTTTTAGAGCTGCTCGCGCCCGAGCGCGGAACCACTGCGGTGCTGGCCGGCGGGACAGACCTGATTGGCCTGATGAAGAAGCTGATCGTCACGCCCGACCGCGTGGTCAGCCTGACGCGCGTCGAATCGCTCAAGCGGATCGACGTTGATTCGCAAGGCGCCCGGCTGGGCGCCATGGTCACGCTCGAGGATCTGCTCGACCACCCGGTGTCGCAGCAGTATCCGGCGCTGGGGCAAGCCATTCGCAATATCGCCAGCCTGCAACTGCAATCGCAAGGCACGCTGGGGGGCGAGCTGTGCCAGCGTCCGCGCTGCTGGTACTTTCGCGACGGACAGGGCCTGCTCGGCCAACGCGGCAGTGCCGTGGCCGAGGGCGACAACCGTTA
Source organism: uncultured Planctomycetaceae bacterium (assembly GCA_964585335.1). GTDB lineage: Bacteria > Planctomycetota > Planctomycetia > Pirellulales > PALSA-1355 > CAZPED01. The sequence goes on from CAZPED010000015.1 coordinate 9,580, forward strand.
CCACGCCATTCTTGGCAACGAAGGCCCGGCTAAATTCGTCTCCCCCTCGCGTTTGGCCCCGGCCCTGATCGCCTTGAGCGCGATGGCGCGCGTGATCGGTCCAAACAGCGGCGACGAAACGATGATGCCGCTCGAGTATCTGTTCCGCACTCCCAAGAGCGAGCACGAGCTTGAGCACGCCTTGGAGCCGAACCAGATCGTGGCCGAGATCGTGCTGCCGCCGCTCGATGGCAGCAAGAGTGGCGCCTACGAAGTTCGCCACGGCAGCGGCCCCGACTTTCCCTTGGCAGCTGCCGCGGCTTCGCTGGTCGTTCGGCACGGCGTGGTGAGCGAAGCTCGCGTAGTGCTGGGCCACGTGGCGCCCACACCCTGGGTTTCGGCTGAGGCGGCGCAGGCGATCCTGGGCCTGCCGGTCAGGCCCGAAACGGCCGAAGCGGCCGGCGAGGCGGCCGTGGCCATGGCCACTCCGCTTGAACACAACGAGTACAAGGTGCAACTGGCGAAGGTTGCCGCCAAGCGCGCGCTGCTGTTGGCAGCGGGCTTCGAAACCGGAGGGTTTTAGGGATGCCCTACGAACGATCGTTCGATGAGCCCGAGCAGCCGCTCGACAAGGTTTGCCGGCACCTGCGTTCCAAGGCCATTTACGTGGCCGGGCAGATGGAACCTTCGGCCGAACAAGAACGGATGGGCAGCGGGCACTGCTGGTGCAGCCACACGCAGCACGTGTTCGGCCCCGATGATCAGCTAGTCAACCGGCAAGAGTGCAACTCGTCGCGGCCCTGCTACGAGTCGGTGCTCTGAACTGCCGCGCGGGCAAGCTCCGTCACAATCGACTTCGCCCGCTGGTACGGATGGTCGTTGAGCCGCGGTATGAAACGGCCAACGACGATCGGTTCCAGCGGGCGTTCTCTTGCGCGCCAGGTTCGTCACAACCAGGTGGCGCGCATTCAGAAGCCGGCGTACCGCACCACCCGGCTTACATCAGGCCGTCGATCGGGTCGCCGTGATAGACGAAGTGCGGCCGATTGGCGTGGTTGTACCAGGCCAATTCGCGGGGAATGCCCAGGGCCTGGTAGATCGTGGCGGCCATGCCTTCCGGCGTCTGCGGATTGGCGGTGGGGAAGGCGCCAATCTTGTCGGTGGCGCCAATCACGTTGCCGCCGCGCACTCCGCCGCCAGCGAAGAAGACGGTTTGCGTGCCCCAATGGTCGCGACCCGGCTTGGCATAGTGCTGCGGCAAATGCGAGATCTTGGGAGTGCGGCCCATTTCGCCGGCCATCACGATCAGCGTCGAATCGAGCAGGCCGCGCTCGTGCAAATCGTCGAGCAGCGCCGAGACGGCCCGGTCGGTCGGCGGCAGCAGAAAATCCTTCAGGTGCGGAAACGCGTTGCCGTGCGTGTCCCAGGTCTCGTCGTTGCCCAAATTCACCTGTACCAGGCTCACGCCCGCTTCGACCAGTTGCCGGGCGATGAGCAGCGACCAGCCGAACGTGTTGCGGCCGTAGCGGTCGAGCGTCTTGGGGTCGGCCTTGTCGATGTTAAAGGCCTGCTGTGTCTTGCGGTCGGCCAACAGCGAGATCGCTTTCTGGCGATGCCTGTCGAAGGTCTCGTTCTCGGCGGCTCGCTCCAGCGTTTCCTGCTGCCGGCCAATCGAGTCGAGCAACGATAGCCGCTGCTGGAACCGGGCAGGTTCCATGCCCGCCGCCAGGGTCAAGTTCGGCGCCTCGAACGTCATGTCCTTTGGGTTTTCCTTGCCCGTGGCATGGTGAAAACCGTACTCGGGCCAGGCGCCGTAGGCGGTCGAGCTGAACCGCGCGTAACTGACGAACATCGGGTTGCGATGCGGGCCCATCTCGCCGGCAAACTGGCCGGGAATCACGCGTCCCTCGCGGTGAATCAGCACCTCGGGCAGCACCACGGCCGGCGGCAGATTATTCCGCGGCCGGCAAACGTCGTTGGCAATCGCCGCGATCGAGGGCCAGTCGGTCGGCTTCGGCTTCGATGGGTCAAAGCCCACCGGCAGCTGCGAGCGGCCCGTGAGCATGATCAGGTGACCGGCCGAATGATCGGGCTTGTCGTGCCGCAGCGACCGCACCAGCGACCACATGTTGCTGCGTTCGGCGAGCAGCGGCAGATGTTCGCAAATCTGAATGCCCGGCGTGCGCGTGGCTATCGGGTTGAACTCGCCACGAATGCCGTCCGATGCCTCGGGCTTCATGTCGAAGCTGTCGTGCTGCGCCAGCCCGCCCGACAGAAAAATGTAGATCACCGACTTAGCCTTAGGCGCTCCCGGTAGCGCCGCGGGGGCGGCCATGGCCCGCAAGCCATGCACGTGATTCATTCCCAAGTTCAAAAGTCCGATCGCCCCGGCTTGCAGGGCCGCGCGGCGACTGAACCGAACGTGCTGGGGCACCAACGAGCTCATGGATACCGTGCTCTGGCGGGTTTGGGCGTGATGGCAGGGCGGGCAGGCCCCTCTAGCCTAGCCATTTCCACCGCCAGACGCAAGAAAACTCCGCTCAGCGGCGAGTCGGCTCACGATCGGTACTTGCGGCCAGTCGTCCAAGTTGCTCGGCCACCTGTTGAAATACACGCGACCAGTCCCCGGGGCTCGGCTGCCGAAACAACCGCATTTCGGGATACCAGGGCGAATCATCGCGGTCGAGCATCCACCGCCAATCGGGTACCGCTTGCAACACAGCCCACACGGGCACCCGCAGCGCGCCAGCCAGGTGCGCCGCTGCCGTATCCGAGCTGATGACCAGGTCGAGCGATTGCATGATGGCGGCCGTGTCCATGAAGGCCCCCCCGGCCGCATCGAGCTGATCGCCAAAGCTGAGCACCGGCCAGTGCTTAAACTCTTCGAGTTGCTCCGCTCCAGGCCCTTTTTGCAAGCTCACCAGCTGCACGCCAGGCAGTTCAGCCAGGGGCGCGAAATGCCGCAGCGCGATCGAACGCTGAGCATCGCCCGGACACTTGGCGTTACCCTGCCAAACGATGCCCACGCGAAAACCACCAAGTCCGCTCAGGCGTGTCTGCCAGGCGGCCACGCGCTGGGGATCGGCAAACACATAGGGCGTGTCGGCGGGAATCGTTTCCAGGCGCGTGGCCAACCGATGCGGCGCGCTGAGCATCGGCAAAGCGTAGTCCGCCTGGCACGGCTGCTTTGGCGCAATCCAGGCGTCGACACCCGGTGTTCGCTCCAGCAGCGGATGCAGCACCGCGCTGCAGGCCACGACCACCCGCGCGCCCAGTCGCTGTAGCAGGGGGGCATAGCGCACGAACTGGATCGTGTCGCCCAGCCCTTGTTCGGCGCACAGCACGATCGTGCGGCCGGCCAGTTCCTCGCCGCGCCATAGTGGCCAGCGCAGCCGCAGCGGCGGAAAGTCGCGCGAGCCGAATCGCCACTCGTATTCGGCAAACCCTTGCTCGAACTGGCCGAGCAGCAGCAGGGCGGCGGAGCGATTGTGATGGGCTTCGGCAAATTGTGGGCGGCTGACCAGCGCCCGCTCGAGTTCGACGATCGCCTGCTGCGGCTGCCCCTGCTTGATGAGCGCGATGCCCAGGTTGTGGTGCGCATCGGCATCGCCGGGCCGCAAGGTCAATACTGCGCGGTACTCTTCCATTGCCGCGGCTGTTTGGCCCAGATCGGCCAGCGCGATGCCCAAGTTGTTGTGCGCTTCGGCCAAGGCGGGTTTTAATCGCACGGCCTCGCGCAACACGGGTTCCGCTTCGGCCGAGCGACCCAGGCCGATCAGCGCGCTGCCCAGATTCGCCAAGGCCTCGGCAAAGCGCGGCCGCAGTTGCACAGCCCGCTCCGCCGCCGCTGCCGCCTCGGCAAATCGGCGCTGCGCGCTAAAGGCCTGCGACAGGTTGACGCAAGCCTCGACCGAGTCGGGCTTCAGCCTGAGCGTTGTTTCGTAGGCGGCGATCGCCTCATCGAGCTTGCCGGCCTCGGCCAGAGCTGCTGCCAACGCAAAGTGCGCGCGAGGATCGTTGGGCTGCAGGCGCGCAATGGCGCGTAGCGCGTCGAGCAACTCGACTGCCCGGCCCGCTTCGCGCGATAGGCGAGCCCGCTCCTGCTGAGCCTTGAGCAAATTGGGATCGAGCGCCACGGCCCGGTCAAACGCATGAAGCGCTTGCGGGTTGTCGCCGGCGCGCACCAGCGCATGGGCCAGGTTCAACCAGGTGCCGGCACTGGCTGGGTTGTGCTGTGCAGCCTGGCGAAAGCTGTCGACGGCCAACGCGTATTGCTTTTGCGCGGCCCAGAGCACCCCCAAGTTCTCGTGGGCGGCGGCATGCCGAGGATTCAAACGCACTGCGGCTTCCAGGTGCTGTTGGGCTTCGTTCCATAGTCGCAGGTTGACATAGGCCGCGCCCGCCAGGCTGAGCAGGTCGGCATTGTCGCTGTCCGCGGCCAAAGCCTGACGGTAGATCGTTAGTGCTTCGGCAATCCGGCCCGCCTGGTGCAAGCGGATTCCGTCGGCTAACTGCTGGGCATCAAACTGCATGGAAGGCCCCGTCGCGCGCGTGCACAATTGATCTAGTAAGTATATGCCGGCCGCCGAAAAAGGGCGGGCTTAGTGCCCGCCGAGTTTGCGGCGCGTCTGGGGGCGAGCTAGACTTGCCAGCGGTCCAGGGCCCAGCCGGCTGGCATGCGGAACCTCTGCCGCCCCGCCAGCTTTCGTCCGCCCCCGTGCCACTTCGGCGCGGCGCTACTCCGAGATTGGCCGCTCACGACCCACCATGAAACCTCCGCTTCGCAATCCAGCCTTCGGCGGTCCGGGCATCGAGCCGCGCTGGACTCGTAGCGACAAGGAGGCGGTGGGTACGGCCTATTCCGCATCGAGCCGATTGTGGTTTACGCTCTCGGCGGGCATCGTCAACGAAATCTACTACCCAACGATCGATCGGCCGCAAGTGCGAGACTTGCAGTTGCTGGTCACCGACGGGACCACATTCTTTCACGACGAACGGCGCGAGGTGGAAACCACGCTCGAGCCGCTCGACGACGCGGCGCTGGGGTTCAGGCTGATCAATACCAGCCTGGAGCGGCAGTATCGCATCATCAAAGAAATCATCGCCGACCCGCACTATGCCTGCCTGCTGATGCACACCCGGCTCGAGGGAGACGCCAGCCTGCTCGAACAGTTGCGATTATTTGCGCTGCTGGCGCCACATCTCGAAGTGGGAGGAGCAAACAACAACGGCTACCTCGACCGGGTTGCCGGGCGCGACGTGCTGATGGCCCACAAGGGCAACACCTGGCTGGCCATGGGCGCATCGACAGGCTTTCTCAAGCGGTCGTGCGGCTACGTCGGCACCAGCGACGGCTGGACCGATCTTGCGCAGAACTTCGAACTGGATTGGCAGTTCGACTCGGCCGAGAATGGCAACATCGCGCTAACGGCCGAGATCGATCTGCCCAAGTCGCGCGAGTTCACTTTGGCCGTGGCCCTGGGCGATAGCGCTCACGACGCCCAAACCACGCTGCTGCAATCGCTCGGTGTGCCGTTTGCCCGGCAGCGCGACCGTTTCATCGAACAGTGGCACCGCGTTTGTGGACACGTCAGTCCGATCGCCAGCCTGACGAGCGACGAGGGCACGTTGTTCCGCCGCAGCCACAGCTTGCTATTGGCCCACGAAGACAAGGCGTTTCCCGGCGCCATGATCGCCTCGCTGAGCATTCCCTGGGGCGAGTGCAAAGGGGACGAGGACCTGGGGGGCTACCACCTCGTATGGCCGCGCGATCTGGTGCACGCCTCGACCGCGCTGTTGGCCGTGGGCAACAACGACACTCCTTATCGCTCGCTCATTTACCTGGCCTGCTCCCAATCGAATCACGGCGGGTTCCACCAGAACTTCTGGATCGACGGCACGCCCTATTGGAACGGTGTTCAGCTCGATCAGGTGTCGTTCGCCATCTTACTGGCCTGGCGAATCAAGCAAGCGCATGCTCTGCAGGAGTTCGATCCTTATCCCATGGTGCTGTCTGCCGCGGCATTCATGATCCAGCATGGCCCGGCCACGGCCCAAGAGCGCTGGGAAGAAAACAGCGGCTATTCGCCCTCGACGCTGGCGGCCAACATCGCCGCGCTCTGCTGCGCGGCGCAATACGCCTTCGAACGGGGCGACGACGCCACGGGCCAATACCTGCAAGACTATGCCGACTTTCTCGAAAGCCACGTCGAACGCTGGACCGTGACCACCGCGGGCACGCTCGTGCCGGGCATCTCGCGGCACTACATTCGCATT
>CAZPED010000016.1:0-15629 GCA_964585335.1 uncultured Planctomycetaceae bacterium
GGGCCGGCCAGATTCACCAGCGCGCGCAGGTTATCGGGCTGGGCCAGGCCCATCAGCCTCTTGATCCACTCGGTCAGCGTCGTCACGTGAGATTCGAGCCGGGGGGCCAGCGGTGCGGGTACGAGAAAAGCCCGATTATACGCCGCCGCCGCTGGCGGCGACACGGCAGCTTATTTGCGCACCTGCTCGAAGTAATGGGCGCCCTTTTTGTTCGACGTGACGACGTCGAGCAGGCCGTCGCCGTTGACGTCGGCCACTTCGAACTGCGTGCCCACGCCGCTGTCGTGGTCGATCTCGTGCGCGGTCCACACCGGTTTGCCATCCTTGCGCGACAGCTCGAACCAGAGCACCACGGCCGGGTCGTCGGGCCGCACGTCACCCTTGGGGCCATGCGCCCACCAGCGTTTGCCGGTCACGAAGTCGGGCAGCTTGTCGCCGTTGATGTCGGCCAGGCACAAGCTATGGGTCTGCGTGACGATGTTCGAAATTTCGTGGGTCTTCCAACCCTCGGGGGTTTGCTCGTGCCACCAGATGCCCACGCCGTGGGCGCTGCTCGACAGCACGTCGCCGTCGCCGTCGCCGTCGAAGTCGTACACGTACATCTGCGCGCAGGGCTCGCCGAATTTCACCGGATGGAACACCCACGAGGCCGCCGCGCGGTCGGCCGGCGCTTCCCACCAGCCGTCCATCACCATGATGTCGGTGCGGCCGTCGCCGTTGATGTCGCCGGCGCCAATGCCGTGCGAGAACTTGTCGGTGCCCGGCGCTCCGGTCTGCGAGGCCCGCACCAGCGGCCACAGCCCGGTGCCCGAGGTCTTGGCATAGCCGATGTACTTGCCCGGGTCGAAGGCCAGCAGCAGATCGCGGCGGCCGTCGCCGTCGATGTCGACGAAGCTGGGGCTTTCGTTGTTCGTGACCGGCGTCCCTTCGTGACGCTTCCAGGCCGGGCCAGGCTTCTCGGGCTGCTCGAACCACCAGGTCTGCTGGCCGGGAAAATCGACCACGATCAGGTCGGTGCGGCCGTCGCCGTTAATGTCGTCGGCAAAATTGCAGAAGGAGTTGCTGTAGTTGTGCGGATCGTATTCCTTGGGCTCTTCGAGCACCGGCACCATCTTCCAGTCGGGGGCGGCGTAATAGACGCTACCGCTGCTGACGTCGAGCTTGCCGTCGCCGTTGAAGTCGCCGACGGCCACGCCCTCGCTACGAAACTTGTTGTCGAGCTGGGTCCGCTTGAAAGTGATTTTTTGCGCACCGTCTTCGGCACCCGCGCTCGCGGCGCATGCAACCAGTGCCAACACGGCCAACGCCCGACAGCCAACCCGAGTCATCTCGTCGCTCCTCGCCTGCAAGAGTCCGCGCCGAAAGTCGGTGAGAAGTGGGCCGTTCGGCCGCATGGGCTGCCCCGCGCGGCGGGCAACACCGCTGCCAGCCTAGTATACGCGGGGGGCGAAAGCAAACCGCTGACTGCCGCGATCGCGGCCAACGGCGGGGGTCCACGGCCGGCGGGGGGCGAAACCCGTTAGAGCAGGCTTTCCAACAGCAGCCGCATCTTGCGCATTTCGGCCGCGTGATCGACGCCTTCCATTTCTGAAATGTGTACGACCAGGGCGCGACTGTAGTGAAACTTGGCCAGCTGGGTGATCAGGCGGCCATATTCGATCAACCCCTGGCCGACGCGGACTTGCAACTTGTCTTTGGTCGAGTCGCGCAACTGCACGTTATAGACGTGCGGCATGACCTGGTCGTAGTTGCCGCCGGCGTGAGGTCCATAAACGTAGTGGCTGGGATCGAGCGTGATGCCCAGTCCCTTGACGTTGTCGCACAGCACGACGGCCGTGTCGGGGTCCTGCGTGATGTGGCCGGTCTCGGTCTTCACGCCCACCAGCACGCCCTCGCGCGAGGCGATGGACACCAGCCGCTGCAAGCGTTCGATCTCGGCGTTGAACGGAGTGCCGATTTCGCCGGCCGGCACGGTCAGCGCCACCACCTTCGTGGCCTTGGCCAGCCGGCAGCAGGCGGTGAACTGCTCGTAGTAGGCTTCGCCCTCGGCCGCGATGTCGACGCTGTAGCCGCTGATCGTCAGCCGATAGGTTTCACGGCAGCGGCCGATGACGTCATCCAGCTCGGCCAGCACTTCCGACGGTTTGAGCTGGCCGTCGCGCTCGTGAATCGCGATCTCGACGTGCTGATACTCGAGATCGACCAACCGCTGCAAGACTCCGTCCAGCGACAGGTGCGGAAAACATTCGCTCGAGGCAGCGACAAACACTAGCGGTACCCTCCTGGCGACGAATCGATAGCAGCGCAGATGTGCGGCAAAGTTGTTGAGGCGTAGCTTACCCCGCATGCCGGTCTTTTGGCAACACCGCGCGCCCGCGGAGAAACTGCTTCCCGGCAGTTCGGCTATTCGGCCAGATTCGCGAGGGAATATAATCCGGCGAGCCCGTCCGCTCGCGCTTTCGCGCGGTGGCGTGCCAGCATGCCCGATCTTTTCCCGGCCGTCAGTGGCGGCCGCTCTCGAAACGCAGAGGAGTGAAATCCATGGATCCACAGTCACCTGCCCCCCGCGACCTGCAGCGCGACGCGCTGCTAGCTCAACAGGCGCACGGCCCGATTCGCGTGGTCATCGATCAGCCGCGACTGAGCTGGCTGGGCACCGCCTTCCGCTGGGGTTTCACGATCCTGATGGCGCTGCTCGTTATCGGCTCGATGCAGGGGGGCTACCAGGCCGAGAGCAAGTTGCACGAGCAGTGGCACTCGCTGAGCAAGACGGCCACCGACAAGGTGGCCATCATCTCGATCGAAGGCACGATCATGGAACAGGACGGCTTTGCCAAAAAGCAAATCGACCAGGTCCGCGACGACGAACACGTGCGCGCCATCGTCATCCGCGTCGACTCGCCCGGCGGCACCGTCACCGGCAGCGATTACCTTTACCACCATCTCAAGAAGCTGGCCGCCGAAAAGCACATTCCGCTGGTCGTCAGCATGGGCGGCATCGCGGCCTCGGGCGGCTACTACATTTCGATGGCCGTCGGCGACACGCCCGACACGATCTTCGCCGAGCCCACGACCTGGACCGGCTCGATCGGCGTGATCATTCCGCACTACGACTTCTCTGAACTGCTGGAAAAGTGGAACATCCAGGACGACTCGATCGCCAGCAACCCGCTGAAAATGATGGGCAGCCCCACCCGCAAGTTCCCCGAGCCGATTCGCGCCGAGGAACAGCAGATCCTGCAGGGACTGGTCGATTCCAGCTTTGCCGGGTTCAAGGACATCGTGCTGTCGGGCCGGCCCGCTCTGCGCGACAAGCAGGACGTGCAAAACGTGGTGTTCACCGGCCGGATTTTCACGGCCAAGCAGGCCAAGGAAAACCTGCTCGTCGATCGGCTGGGATTCATCGAAGACGCCATCGAGCGGGCCGTCGAACTGGCCGGGCTGAAAAAGGAACAGGTGCAGGCCGTCAAATATCACCGCACCGTTGGACTGTTCGAGCAAGTGCTGTTCGGCGCCCAGAGCCGCAAACCGAGCTTTGACGCCACGGCACTGTTGGAGCTGGCCGTACCGCGAGCCTATTACCTGTGCACGTGGGTGCCGGGGCTGGGAAATCTGTCGGCCCGCTAGCGCCGCGCCTATTTGCCGCCGGCCGGCTTGGCGTCGGCCGGCGGTGTTGGCGCCGGTGGCGTGCTTGGCGGCGCCGTTTCGGTCGGCGCCGGAGGCTTTTCGGCCGCCGTTTCTGGCTGGGGCTCGCTCGACGGCGTTTCGCTTGCCGGGGGCGGCGCGGCCTCACCCGGCAGCGCGGGCCGGGGGCCGCGATGCCCTTTGCCACGATCGGCCGGCGGCTTGCCGTCAAACCAAAGGCGACCGGGCCCCCCTTCTCCGCGGCCACGTTCGAAGTACATGGCCCGCAGCTCTTCGAGCATTTGCTCGCGGGGCATTTTCAGCAGCCGTTGGCGTTCGGGTGGCGGCACCTCGTTCTGCAGGTATTGCAGCAGGTCTTCGACGACCAGCGAGCTTTGCCGGCGGGGAGTCGACCAGGGATCGAGCCGGTGCATGGAAATGCCGATCCAGGCGCCTACCAGACGGCGTTCGCTGGGCAGGCCGTTGGCTTCGGCAAGCGTCTTTTGCGCCGGCTCCGACAATTTCTTGCGCAAGCGGTCGATGTCCTCCTGCTCGATCGACTCGAGCGCGCCCCCTTCGTGCCGCGAGCGCTCGTAGGCCCGCAGCAACAGCAGGCGCCGCTGCCGCTGCTGGTCCATCTTGTCGTACCGCTGCCGCAGATCCTTGGGCAGGTCGGCCACGAGTTTCTTTTTCCGCTCCCAAACAAACTGTTCGGTCCAATCGAGAATCTCGCGCATGTCCTGACGCGTGAGCACCTCGAACCGCTGGCTCCGCTCCTGGGCTTCGCGCTGCCGCTTCTGAATGCGTTTGATCTCTTCGACACGCTGCTTGGGTTCGAGCTCCGACAGCTGGGCGCGCTGACTGGGAGTCAGCGTCTTCAGCCATTCGTGATAACGCTCCAGCGTGCGCTGCAAGCGATCGGGATGCTCTTCGGCATCGAGCGTGGCCTGAAATCGCCGCAGGCGCTCTTGTTCTTCCGGCGGTAGGGCATTGAACCGCTCTTGCTTGCGAAGCAGTTCTTGTTGTTCACCGGGTGACAGACTGGCGATCCGCGCCCGTCGGGCCGCCAGATCGTCGTCGGCCGAGGCGGTCACGGCCAGGCAGGCCACGGCCAGGCTCAACACTCCCAGGTGCCACGAGATTCCCAGGCGCCGCGAGGCTTTGTTAGCGACCATGGTCGGCCTCCTTTTCGTCGAACAACCCGGCCTGGTCGAGCTGCCGCAAAAAGTCGATGTTGTCGGCCTGGTAATACAGGTCGTAGTTCTGCAGCACCGGCAAGTCGCGCAGCAACTGCTCGTTCGGATCGGTCCAGAGTGCCCGGCCGATGACAAATCCGACGATTGCCGCGGCCGCCGCGCCGGTCCAGCCCCACACGCGCAGGCGCCGCTGCCGCGCGGGCAGCTCGTCGAGAGCCTCTTGCGCTTCCTGGCTGGCCGCCAACGCCACCATTTCCAAGGTGGTGCGCGAAAACGACTCGGGCAGGCTGGCCCGGGGCAAACGGTCGAGCATGTCCCAAGCCCGCTGCAGGCGTTGCAGTTCGGCGCGATAGGCCGGATCGCGCGCCAGACGATCTTCGACGGCGCGCACTTCGGCGGCGTCGAGCTCGCCGTCGAGGTACGACGTCAACTCTTCGTGCAGGCGATCTTGTTCGGTCGATTCTTGGTGTGCCATCGGTCTTACCACGTTTCGGCGCCTAACGGCTGCCCCGCGCGCATCAGGTCTCGGGCGAAGTCTCGGGCGGTCGCAGTCCACTTTCCAGGTAGGGTTCGAGCACCTCCTTCAAGTTGACCCGCGCCCGCGACAGCAATGACTTGACCGCTTGCGGCGTCATTTCCATCGCGGTGGCGATGTCGGCGTAACTCATTTCCTCGAACTTGTTCAACAGCACGGCCATCCGTTGCCGTTCGTTCAGGCCCGACAGCGCGGCGCGGACCACGTCGCGCAGCTCGGCCTTATCGAGCTGCCGGGTGGGCATGGCGCCGCTGGCGGCCACGGCCATCTTGTCCAGCGCGTTACCGCCCGACTCGCTGGTCCTGGGGGGCAAATTCACTTCGGGACGCCGCGACATCGAGCGCCGCGAGTTGGCGGCCACGTGGTTGGCTATCGTGTACAGCCAGGTCGAGAACTTCGCGCCCGCCACGTACCGCTTGCGGGCCCGGTAGACGCGCAGAAACACTTCCTGCGCGAGATCCTCGGCCTGGTCGCGGCGCCCCACGAGGTGTTCCAGCACCGTCACCAGCCGATTCTGATAGCGCAGCATCAACTCGTCGAAGGCCGCGGCGTTGTCGTCGCGCACTTCGAGCATTAGCCGCACATCAGGATCTTGCAGCGTGAATCGCTGGGCCGAGGATTCGCTGACGGCCAATCGCTTGCCTTAAACTCGGTCGGTCGGGAAAGTTCACGCCCAGTGCCGGGCACTAGTCTATCATAGGGTCCGCCACCTCCAGAGGCAGCCCAGACGCGGACGTGCACCTCCTAAACGATTAAAAACCGCGCAAGCTCCAGGGTTCCGCCCCCCGACGACACCTTAGCCCCGGCGGACTGCTCGACAGTTGCCCACCCGAGAGCTAGCCTGGGGACCTGTCGACTGGACGATTTCGTTACCCTGCATTGTTTCGAGCGGCATCGACCACTTATGACGGCCAACTTGCAAGGGCGCGTGGCCATTGTCACTGGCGCGGCCCGCGGCATCGGACTGGCGACCTCGCGGCTGTTGGCCGCGCGCGGCGCGCGCGTTTTTGCGGCCGACCGACCGCAACCCGCCGGCAATATCGCGCCGCCGCCTAACGTCGTGCCCGTGGTTTGCGACGTACGCCACGACGACCAGGTGGCGGCGCTCGTCCGTCAGGCAGCGGCGGCCGGGCCGCTGAGCATTTTGGTCAGCAATGCCGGCATCAACATGGCCGGACAATTGCCCGACCTCTCGGTCGACGAGTGGGATAATTGCCTCGACACGAACCTCAGGGCCGCCTTTCTGCTTTGCAAGTACGGCATTCCCCACTTGCGGGCGGCCGGCGGCGGGGCCGTGGTGTTTACCTCGAGCAACGCCGGACTGCTGCCGCGCGCCCACGATCCCGTGTACTGCACCAGCAAGGCGGCACTCATCGCGCTGGCATGGGCCCTGGCGCTCAACCATGCCCGGGACAAGATTCGCGTCAATAGCGTTTGCCCTGGCCCGGTGTCGAACACTGGTCTGATCGACGACGAACTGGCCGCCGCGGCCGACCCCCGGCAAGCCGCCCAGTCGTTTATCGACGCCAGCCCCCTGGCGCGAGCGCAAGGGCGGATGATCACGCCCGAGGAGGTGGCCGAGGCGATCGGCTACTTTGTCAGCGACGCGGCGTCGATGGTCACCGGCACGGCGCTGCGGATCGACGGCGGCAAATCGCTGGGCGTGCCGCCCCGGCCGTAGTGCTGCCCTGTAGCCAGGGAAGGTTATCGGCCACGTCGCGGTTAGCCCCGCGGGCAGTCTGCGCGGTTTTGGCCGGACATATCGTGCGGCGTTGATGAGCCGGCACGTCTCAAGTGCGGAATTGTATTGCACTTTGGTTTCGCCCAGCGATATCATGTTTGCTGGAGAGGCACTTCGACTGTTCTGGTCTTTCTACTCTCTCTCGAATCGTCGGAAGGCGAAACATGCGACACCTATTCAGATTGCTGTTGATTGCGCCGTTATGCGCAGGGTTGGCGGGCAGCACATGGGCCAAGGAAGACTCGGCCAGTCTGTTAGGCAAAAAGGTAGAAGATTTCTCCTTGCCGGACTTCCACGGCAAAGCGCATGCGCTGAGCGAGCTCAAGGATGCAAAGCTCGTCGTCGTAGCCTTCTTGGGGGTCGAGTGCCCGCTGAGCAAGCTCTACGGTCCGCGGCTGGCCGAGCTTGCGAAGACCTACGCCGACAAGGGAGTGGCGTTCCTGGGCGTCGATCCAAATCGCCAGGACGCCATTACCGAGATTGCGCAATACGCCAAGGAACACAACATCAGCTTTCCGCTCCTGAAAGACCTGAACAACGCGCTGGCCGATAAGCTCGGCGCGACGCGCGTGCCCCAGGTCTTCGTGCTCGACGGCGAGCGGGCGGTCCGCTATGTCGGCCGCATTGACGACCAATACGGTTTCGACACCGGCAGCGGCTACGCCAAGACGCGCGTGGGCCGGCACGACCTGACCGCCGCGCTCGACGAACTGCTAGCCGGCAAGCCGGTCAGCCAGCCGTCGACGACGGCCATTGGCTGCCTGATCGGCCGCGTGCGCACGCCCGATGCCAACAGCGAGATCACGTACTCGAAACAGATCGCGCGGATTTTCCAGGACAAGTGCGTCGAATGCCATCGTCCAGGACAGATCGGCCCGTTTGCCTTGCAGAACTATGAAGAGGCCGTGGGCTGGGCCGACATGATCGACGAGGTGGTGCGCGAGAACCGCATGCCCCCCTGGCATCCCGACCCGAAGTACGGCCACTTCAAGAACGACATTTCGCTATCGGCGCTCGAGAAGGAGCAAATTGCCAAATGGGTGGCGGCCGGCGCGCCTGAAGGCGACGCCAAAGACCTGCCCGAACCCAAGCAATACGCCGGCAGCTGGATGATGCCCGGCCAGCCGGACAAGGTCATTTATATGAGCGACAAGGAATTCGAAGTGCCAGCCGAAGGCACGGTCGAGTACCAATACTTTGTCGTCGATACGGGCTTCACCGAAGACAAGTGGGTCAAGGTGGCCGAGTGCATGCCGGGCAACCGGGGAGTCGTGCACCATATGATCGTCTTCATGAAGCCCCCGGGACCCAGCCTGTTTGGCGGCGGCCGGGGCGCGCAGCAGCGCCAAGGCGAAGGCGACGCCGCGGGCAAGCAGGCCGCCGCCGGCGAGGAAGCCAAACCCGCCAAGAATGACGAAGCGGGCGGGCAGCGCGGTCGTCGGCGTGGTGGTGGCGGCGGTGGTGGCGGTCAGGCCTCGTTTGGTCAGTTGTGCGGTTTCGCTCCCGGCACACGTCCGATCGTGCTGCCGCCGGGCATGGCCAAGCTGATTCCCGCCGGCTGGCAGTTGGTCTTCCAGATGCACTACACGCCCAACGGTTCGCCGCAAAAAGATCGCAGTGCCGTGGGCATCAAGTTCGTCGACGGCGAAGAGGTGAAGTATCGCGTCGCCACGTCCAACGCGATCAATCCCTTCTTTGTCATTCCGGCCGGCGACCCAAACTACAAGGTGGAATCGACGCGCACCTACGGGCGCGACGTGCTCTTGCTGTCGGTATTTCCGCACATGCACCTGCGGGGGAAAGACTTCCACTACGAGGTGCTATATCCGGACGGGCGCAAAGAGACGATCATGAACATGCCCCGGTACGACTTCAACTGGCAGACGAGCTATGTGTTCGACGAGCCAATGAAGCTGCCGCAAGGCACCACGATGCATTGCACCGCGCACTTCGATAATTCGGCGGACAATCCGGCTAACCCGGACCCGACGCAGCCCGTGCGCTGGGGCGACCAGACGTGGGAAGAAATGATGATCGGTTGGTTCGATATCGCCGTGCCCGTCGATGCGGACATTCGCGAGGTACTGCCCGAGGGTCGCGCGCAGCGCGCCCGGCCGCAGGGCGAAGCGGCCGAGTAGCCATTCGCACGCGGCAGAAGGAAGCACCTGCGCACCGGGCCGATTCATGGATCGGCCCGGTGCCTTTTGACGCACCAAAAGCTCGCGGCGGCAGGCGATTTCGTGAAACCATTGTGTCCCGGCGGGGTTAATTACTTCGCAGGGCTGCAACTCCGGAATTGCCATGTCGTTTGAAAATCTTATCGAGCAGGTGATCGCCGCCTCCGGGGGTTTTGTCCTCGGGCTGCTGACGGCCGGCTGGTTGCACGCCGCCTGGAAGCGCTGGCACCCCGAGACGGTTCGCTATTGGGGCGCCTGGTATACCGATCCCCGCTTGCTCGCGCTGTGCGGCGTCGTGCTGGCCGCCCTCTGGACCGGGCTGTATTTCACCTCCCGGTAGCAGCGGCGCCCACTCTGGCCGTCTGCCTCCGACGGTCGGTTTGCCATCCGGACGGAATTTTCGGAAAATCCCGTTCGTTTCCCCAAGCCAGGCATTGCGGCAAGCCTAAAAAGGTCACCCCGGCGGCAGCATTTTGGTTGGCTCGCAGTTAGAATCGGGTGGTCGTCACACCCCGTTTCGGCTAAGGCTCGAGACCCGATGTCGCGCTCGCTTCCCAAGTACGAAAGTATTTCCCCGATACGTTGGGTCGGCTGGTTGCTGGCCTGCTGTTTGCTGGCCGGTTGCGGCGCGGCCATGCCCCCCGAACAAGTTGAGGCCATGGCCCGCATCCGCGATTTGGGCGGGAAGGTCAATTTCAAGAACGGTGGCTACGAGGTCGACCTGAGCGGCACGGGCGTCGAAGATGCCGACCTGGCCTGCCTGAAGCAGATTCCGAATTTGCACAACCTGGACCTCAAGGGGACGCGAATCACGGACAAGGGCCTCGATCACATTCGCGGACTGCAAACAATCGAATTTCTCTACCTCGAGCGCACGACCACCACGCCCGAAGCCGTGGACGAGCTGAAAAAGTCGCTCACCAAAGCCGAAGTGCACCACTAGCGGCCAGCGTCAGCGGCGCGTCGCTCAGCAGCCGAGCACGTCGGGTCCGCCCGTCAGGTAATGGCGCCCCCGGCGCGGAAACACGTGCCGGCTAACCGGCGCGAAGCCGCCCAAGTCGTGAAAGAACATCTGGTGCGTGACGCGGACCAGTTGCTCGTCGATTTCGATGACGTTGAACGAATTCTTCTCGCGCTCGCGCGCCCGACCGCGCTGCGAGGTGGTGGTGCCCGAGTGGACGATGATGATGCCGCTTTCGCGATTCTTGCTGGGATAGACGTCGAGCGAGTTGCCGATATACGCGCGGTGCAGGTGCCCGCCCAGGATCAAGTCGACGTTTAAATCGGTAAAGCGATCGAGTGCCTGCCGGGCATGCCGCATTACGTCGTGCTCGTCGGCGTAATCGGGGGCGGGCGCAAAGTGGTGATGGGCCACGACGATGCGGGCCGAGCCTGGCGGCGCGTCGCGAAAGGCCTCGGCGCACAGGTCGAGTTGCCAATTCTGAATCCGCCCATTGACGATCCTGGTGAGCGGCGAGGTGGTGTTGAGCGCGACGATCACGGCTCCCTCGCAGCGTAGCACCCAATTGAGCTCGGCCCGCAGGTACTGGCAGTACAGGTCATAGGGACGCAGGATGCGCTCAAAAATGCGATAGAGCGGCACGTCGTGATTGCCCGGCACCACGATTTTGGGGACGGACGGCAAGCGATCGAGAAATGCGCGGGCCTCGGCAAACTGGGAGGCCTTGGCTCGCTGCGTAAAGTCGCCGCTGGCCACGATCAGGTCGGCCTGCACCTGGCCGGCCGCGCGCACAAGCGCTTCGCCCACCGGCGGCACGTACTTCGGACCAAAGTGCAGATCGGAAACGTGAAGCAGCTTGAGCATGCCGGGAGGACTCGGTTCGCGGTGGCGGCAACAGGTTCGAGCACCCTTGTAACACGCCGCCGGCCGGCGCGGCAAACCGAGCTGCCGAGTCCGGGCCAATCGCATTGTGTCGCGCGGCGCCAGCTAGCACGCCCAGGGGTGGATGTGTAGACTGAAACCGTGGTCGCTGAAAAACTCGGTTGAATTGCCGTTTTGCGCAAGTTCCTAAGCGCAATCCACACAGTTTGCTAACCCACGACTAACCTGGCCATGCTATCCATAACGCGTCACGAGCCAAGAGTGGGTTTTGCGGAAAAGCTGGATATGGCAACCGAACGCATCCTCGTCGTGGACGACGAGGAGGATTTGCTGGAGCTGGTGCGCTACAATCTCAGCAAGGAAGGTTATCGCGTCCGCTGCGCCGCCAGCGGCGAAACGGCAATCCAGGAAGCCAAGTCGCTCCTGCCGGATCTGATTTTGCTCGACCTGATGCTGCCGGCCGTCGATGGACTGGCCGTCTGCAAACTGCTCAAGAGCAATCCGGAGACGCAGCACATTCCGATCATGATGGTCACGGCCAAGACGGCCGAGGCCGACGTGGTCAGCGGGCTGGAGCTGGGCGCCGACGACTACATCACCAAGCCCTTTAGTCCCCGCGTCCTGCTCGCTCGCATCCGCGCCGTTTTGCGACGCAAGCAAAAGCCGCTCGACGAGGCCGATCCGTCCGCCATCCGGATTCACGAGCTCGTGATTCATCCGGGCCGGCACGAGGTGTTGCTCCGCGGCAAGCCCGTCGAGCTGACCTTCACCGAGTTCCGGTTGCTGCAGTTTCTGGCCCGCAAGCCGGGTTGGGCTTTCTCGCGGACGCAAATCGTCGACGCGGTGAAGGGCGAGGATTACCCCGTCACCGAGCGTTCGGTCGACGTGCAAGTGGCCGGCCTCCGCAAAAAACTGGGCGATCTGGGCGGTTACATCGAAACGGTGCGAGGGGTTGGCTACCGCTTTAAGGAGTAGCCATGCCCAAACGACGCCTGTTCTGGCAGTTCCTGGCATATTTCGCCCTGGCCGGGCTTTCGGCCGTGGCACTGGCCACTTGGATTGCCATGGGAGTCGTGGAAACTACGACGCTCGAAGCCCGCCGCGCCGATCTGCAATCGCGGGCACGATTTTTGATCGGCCAGCTCGACGAGATTCCCGCCTCGAGCAGCTTCGCCCGGCTGGCTCGCCGCTACGACCAGGCCACGGGCATCCGCGTCAGCGTGCTGCTGGCCGACGGCAAAGTCGATTTTGACAGCCAGGACCGGGCCCAGGAGCTGGTCGATCCCCAAGGTCGGCCCGAATTGGAACAAGCCCGGGCCGGCAGTGCCAGCGACGCCGTGCGTTATAACCGCGCGCTCGATCAGCGCGTGATGTACCTGGCGGCCCCGGTCAAGCGCGAACAGCAGGTTCGCGCGGTCGTCTATCTCTCGCTGCCCCTGGCCACGCTCGAACACACGCTTTCGCGGTTGCGGGCCGCGGCGCTAGCCACGGCGGCGCTCGTGGCGCTGCTCGTGGTTCCGCTAACTTGGCGCGCCGCGCAGCTCGTCACCCATCCGCTGAGCCGGTTGCGCGGGGCAATCGAACAACTGGGCGCAGGCCAATGGAGCGCGCGGGCGGCGATGCCCGACACGCAGGAGCTCGCCGAGCTGGCCGACGGCTTCAACCGCATGGCCGACCAGCTGCAAGAACGGATTCGCTTGTTGATCCGCCATAACAACGAACAAAAGGCCGTGTTGGCCAGCATGGCCGAGGGCGTATTGGCCGTCGACGTGCAAGAGAGAATCATCACGTTCAACACCGCTTCGAGCCGGCTGTTGGGACTAGATGCCCAACAGGCCCAGGGCCGGCGGCTGCAAGAAGTGATTCGCAATGCCGACCTGACGCGGTTCATCAGCCGCGCCCTGGCCGACGAGCAGCCAATCGAAGCCGACGTGCTGCTGCATGGTGGGCGCGAGCGCGTGCTGCAAGCCCGGGGCTCGGCGCTACACGATCTCGACGGCCGGGCCATCGGCGCCGTGATCGTGCTCAACGACGTTACCGATTTTCGTCGGCTGGAGCACATTCGCCGCGACTTTGTCGCCAACGTATCGCACGAGCTGAAGACCCCCATCACGTCGATCAAGGGCTTCGTGGAAACCCTCCTCGACGGCGCGCTCAACGAGCCGGTCGATGCCGAGCGGTTCCTGCGGATCATCGCCAAACAGGCCGATCGTTTGCACGCGATTATCGAAGACCTGCTGAGCCTGTCAAAGATCGAGCAAAGCGAGGAAGACGAGAACATCGCGCTCGAATTGGCCCCGCTCGCCGGCGTGATCGACAATGCCCTGCACACCTGCCAGCCGATTGCCGCCGAGCGGAACATCGAAGTCACTGCCCAGTGCGCTCCGCAGCTGACGGCGCGCATCAATCACCTGCTGCTCGAACAGGCCGTGGTCAACCTGCTCGACAACGCCATCAAATACAGCGAACCAGGGCGCCAGGTCCGCATCGAGGCCGCCGCGACCAGCAACGAAGTGACGATCCGCGTCATCGATCACGGCGTCGGCATCGCCGAGGAACACTTGCCGCGGTTGTTCGAGCGGTTCTACCGCGTCGACCGGGCTCGCAGCCGCAAGTTGGGCGGCACCGGGCTGGGGCTGGCCATCGTCAAGCACATCGTGCAAGCGCATCACGGCAACGTCACGGTCGACAGCACGCTGGGGGCCGGCAGCACTTTTACGATTCACCTGCCGCGCGGCTAGCGCCGGCCTGCACGCCTTGCTGATCGCTCTACGATCAGCTTCGCCTGGCAAAGGCCAGGACCAAAAACGCCAGCATCGAGCCGGCGCCGACAATCGCCAGCAAAATGCCCGACGGCTCGGGCACGATCAGAAACGCGAACGTGTCGACGATCAGCAGTGGATTCTGTGTGTACAGATCGCTGTCGGCCGAGAGCACCAGGGCCCCGCTGCCCGGCCCCAGCGCGCCGGTGTCGTACCAGGCCAGGATCGGTTGGCTATTGAAGTCGAGTTGCGCCAGCGGCTGCGCGCCCCCCAATACGTCGAACCAGCCCGGGTTGATCGTCGTCAGCCCACCCACCAGGCCGTAGGGTCCATCAAGAATCGGGTTGCCCACGTTGTTGATCGCCGTGGCCGGCAAGTGCCCCATGGCCGTGCCGGAGATGTTCAGCCCGAAGGGGTTGATCAGCGACTGGTTGGCCGCGGGGCTGAAGTCGCTGCGTTCGCCCATCAACAGCGCGCGGTGCCCGCTGAGCACGAAGTTGCGCAGCGCCGTTCGCTCGCTGGGCGTCAACGGCGTGATGGCCGAGAAATCGCTCGAGGCCGTGGTCAGAATCACCGTGTCGACCGTCGAGAGATAGGCCGGCGTGAGCGTCGAGGTGCCGGTGAACGACGTGCCGGGAAACATTGCCGAGAGCGTGGTGCGGAGCGAGGCCGCCTGCGAGCCCTGGCTAATGCTATAGACGCCGCCTCGCGTCAGGTCCCAGCCTCCCACCACGTTCGCGGCTTGCAGCCGACCTGCCGCGGCCATCATCAGCAATGCCATGACGGCGACGCTTGGCGCCGCTGGCCACGGTGCGGCCGGCAAGCAGCTCAGCAACCTGATGCAGCTCAGAAACCAACCGCCGGAGAACCACGAGTAGCGAGCCACGGGCGTCCCTCCGCGAGGTGAGGTAAACCTTGCGCCCCGCGAATCGAGACAACTCTGAGGGCGCTACTGCCGAAACTCAGCCGCCACCAATCCGGCGGTCAGCCTACACCGCCCGCGTGGAGTAAGCAAATTAATTCGCTTTTCGCGCGCAACCTGCTGCTCAGGCGGTCTC
This sequence comes from uncultured Planctomycetaceae bacterium, assembly GCA_964585335.1. Classification (GTDB taxonomy): domain Bacteria; phylum Planctomycetota; class Planctomycetia; order Pirellulales; family PALSA-1355; genus CAZPED01. The sequence goes on from CAZPED010000016.1 coordinate 14,937, forward strand.
GGGCAAGGTATGCCCCATTTTGTCCCGCTTCGTGGCGATGTAGCGGGCGTTGTGCTCGTTGACCGGCGGGTGGATCGGCACCTGATCGACCACCTGCAAGTCGAACCCGCCGTAGATGAAGGCGTCGGTCTTCTTGGGGTTATTGGTGAGCAAGCGGACTTTGGTGAGCCCCAAGTCCTTGAGCAGCTGAATGCCGACGCCGTAGTCGCGCGTATCGGCCTTGTAGCCCAAGGCCAGATTGGCTTCGACCGTGTCGAGCCCCTGGTCTTGCAGGGCGTAGGCCTTGATCTTCTCGACCAGGCCGATGCCGCGCCCCTCCTGGGGCAAATAGACCAACACGCCTGAGCCCTCGCGGGCGATCATTTCCAGCGCCATGTCGAGCTGATCGCCGCAATCGCAGCGCAGCGAGCCCAGCACGTCGCCCGTGAAGCAAGCCGAGTGCAGCCGAACCAACGGCACGGGCCCCTTATCGGGTTCGCCCATCACCAGGACGAACGGCTGCTGCGATTCGTACTTCACTCCGTAAAAGATCAGCTTGAACTCGCCATGCCGCGTCGGCAACTGGGCTTCGGTTATCCGATAGACGAGCTTTTCGCGCATCCGGCGGTAGCGAATCAGCTCTTCAATCGAGATGATTTCGAGCTGATGTTCGCGGGACAGGCGGAACAGTAGTTCACGGTCGGCCCGGTCGCC
>CAZPED010000017.1:0-15597 GCA_964585335.1 uncultured Planctomycetaceae bacterium
TGCATCATGTCCAGCGGCGATTCCAAACGATCGAGGCGTAGCCGGCCGGGCTCAGCGGGCCAGCTTGTCGAGGGCGAGATTCAATTCTACGACATTCACCCGCGACTCGCCCAACACGCCCAAGGTGCGCGAGGCGGTGTGCTGCGATACCAGACCGCTCACGACATCCGGCTCCAACCCCCGAACCCGCGCAACCCGCGCCAGCTGATACTGGGCCGCGGCCGGGCTGATGTGCGGATCCAGTCCGCTCGACGAAGCCGTCACCAGGTCGACCGGCACCGGCTCCTTGTTATCGGGATCGGCCGCGCGCAGCGCTTCTACGCGCGTCTTGACCGCGGCCAACAGCGCCGGCTCGATCGGCCCCTGGTTCGCGCCGCCCGACGCGGCCGCATTGTAGGGGAACGGTCCGGTCGCCGACGGTCGGCTCCAGAAGTACTTCGGATCGTCGAACGGCTGACCGATCAGCGACGAGGCCAGGGGCTTGTCGTCCTCATAAACCAGGCTTCCGCCAGCCTGGCTGGGAAAGGCCACTTGTGCCAGGCCCGTCACGGCCAGCGGATAAACCAAGCCCGTCAGCACCGTCATCACGACGAGCATCAACACCGACGTACGCAGGCATTGCCAGAGCATGTTTAGTTCACCCTTAACCAGTCAAATGAAATGCGACGAGCAGCAGGTCGATGGCTTTGATGCCGATGAACGGCACGATCAGCCCGCCAGCCCCGTAGACCCATAGGTTGTTTCGCAACAGCGCGGCGGCGCCGATCGAGCGGTATTTGACCCCTCGCAGCGCCAGAGGTATGAGGGCCACGATGATTAGCGCGTTGAAGATTACGGCCGACATGATGGCGCTGGCCGGCGTGGCCAATTGCATGACGTTCAACTGGCCCAACACCGGGTAGGTCGACATGAACGCGGCCGGAATGATGGCGAAGTACTTCGCCACGTCGTTGGCCAGGCTGAACGTAGTCAGCGCGCCGCGGGTCATCAACAGTTGCTTGCCGATCTCGACCACCTCGATCAGCTTGGTCGGGTTCGAGTCGAGATCGACCATGTTGCCCGCCTCCTTGGCGGCCTGCGTGCCCGAGTTCATGGCCACGGCCACGTCCGCCTGGGCCAGCGCCGGAGAGTCGTTGGTGCCGTCGCCACACATGGCAACCAGCCGTCCCTCGGCCTGATGTTTGCGGATGAGCGACAGCTTGGCCTCGGGCGTGGCTTCGGCCAGAAAGTCGTCGACGCCCGATTCGGCGGCGATCGCCGCGGCCGTCAGCGGGTTATCACCGGTGATCATCACCGTGCGAATGCCCATTTGCCGCAGTTGAGCGAAGCGCTCGCGAATGCCGCCTTTAACAATGTCCTTGAGGTGGATGACGCCCAGGGGCTTGTCTTTTTCGGCCACGACCAGCGGGGTGCCGCCGAGTTTCGAAATAGCTTCGACCTCGCGGGTCAGCGTCGGCGAAAACGTGCCGCCGTTGGCGGTGACGTACTTCTGGATCGCGTCGGCGGCACCTTTGCGAATCTCGCGGCCGTTCATGTCGACGCCGCTCAGACGCGTGTGGGCGCTAAACGGGATGAAACGAGCCGTAATGCGGTGAATGTCGCGCTCGCGCAAACCGTATTTCGATTTGGCCAGCACCACGATGCTCCGGCCTTCGGGCGTCTCGTCGGCCAGCGACGAGAGCTGCGCCGCGTCGGCCAAGAGCGCAGGCGTGACGCCATCGACCGGCAGGAAATCGACCGCTTGCCGATTGCCAAGCGTGATGGTGCCTGTCTTATCGAGCAGCAGCACGTCGACGTCGCCGGCCGCCTCGACGGCGCGGCCCGACATGGCGATAACGTTGGCCTGGATCATTCGATCCATGCCGGCGATGCCGATGGCCGACAAGAGCGCGCCAATCGTTGTGGGAATCAAGCAAACCAGCAAGGCCACGAGCACCGTGATCGACACCGGCGTGCCACGGCCGGCTTGTCCCACACTGAAGATCGAATAGGGCAGCAGCGTGACGCAAACCAGCAAAAACACGATCGTCATGCCGGCCAGCAAGATGTCGAGCGCGATCTCGTTGGGCGTCTTTTGACGTTTGGCTCCTTCGACCATCGCGATCATGCGGTCCAGGAACGTCTCGCCCGGGTTGGCCGTGATCCGCACGACGAGCCAATCGGAAAGCACGCGAGTGCCGCCAGTGACGCCGCTGCGGTCGCCGCCGCTCTCGCGAATGACGGGCGCGCTTTCGCCGGTGATGGCGCTCTCGTCCATCGAAGCGACCCCTTCGGTCACTTCGCCGTCGGCCGGTACGTAGTCGCCGGCTTCGACCAGCACCTGGTCTCCCTTGCGCAAGTCGGCCGCGGGGGTGACGGCCAGCAGCCCTTCACGCATCAAGTCCGTCGACACGGGCGGCTCGCCCGTGTTCTCCCGAGGCTTGAGCAACTTCTTGGCCGAGACTTCCTGCCGGGCCCGGCGCAGCGAGTCGGCCTGCGCCTTGCCGCGGCCCTCGGCCATGGCTTCGGCGAAGTTGGCAAACAGCACCGTGAACCACAGCCAGATCGCCACGCCAAGGATGAACCAGGGCGACTCCTCGCCGCTGGAGGCAAACGACTGGACGAACAGCACCGTGGTCAGAACGCTGCCGACATAAACCGTGAACATCACGGGATTGCGCACCTGGCGGCGCGGATCGAGCTTCAGCACCGAGTCGACCAGGGCGCGGCGGACAATGTCGCGATCGAAGAGCGAACGCACCTGCGTGGACATGTTCCAATTACTCCAGCATCAATAGTTGTTCGACAATCGGGCCGAGCGCCAGCGAGGGCACAAAGGTCAATGCGCCCACTAACATCACGACGCCCACCAACATGACCACGAACAGCGGTCCGTGCGTGGGCAGCGTACCGGCACTAGCGGGCACGTGCTTTTTGGCCGCTAGCGAGCCAGCGATCGCCAAAATCGGCACCATCAGCAAGTAGCGAGCGGCCAGCATGGCCAGGCCTAGGGCCGTATTAAAGAACGGCGTGTTGGCATTCAAACCGGCAAACGCGCTGCCGTTGTTGTTGCCGGCCGACGAAAAGGCATAGAGCACTTCGCTAAAACCGTGCGGACCCGAGTTGGGAATGCTCGACTTGACCACCTCGGGCAGCGAGACGGCGATGGCGGTTCCGCCCAGCACCACGAGCGGTGGTACCAGAATGATGATCGCGGCCATCTTCATCTCAAAGGCTTCAATCTTCTTGCCCAGGTACTCGGGCGTGCGGCCGACCATCAGTCCGGCGATGAAGACGGCAATGATGGCAAAGGCCAGCATGCCATAGAGACCGCTGCCGACGCCGCCGAAAACGACTTCGCCCAGTTGCATGAGCGCCATCGGTACCAGGCCGCCCAGGGGCGTGTACGAATCGTGCATCGAGTTGACGCTGCCGTTCGAGGCGGCCGTGGTGGCCGTGGCCCAAAGGGCCGACTGGGCAATGCCAAATCGCGTTTCCTTGCCCTCCATGTTGCCGCCGGCCTGCGCGACACTGGCAACCTGGTCGACTCCCAGTTCAGTCAGCTTGGGGTTACCCGCCTGTTCGACGCCGTAGCAAAGCGCCAACAGCGGCACGAAGATTACCAGCATTGCCGCCAGGACAGCCCAGCCTTGCCGCACGTCGCCCACCATGGAGCCGAACGTGTAGCACAAGGCGGCTGCGATCAGTAGTATCGAGAGCAATTCGATGAAGTTCGACAGCGGCGTCGGATTCTCGAGCGGATGCGCCGAGTTGACGTTGAAGAACCCACCGCCGTTGGTACCAAGCTGCTTGATGGCAATCTGCGAGGCGGCCGGCCCCAGAGCAATGGTTTGCTCGGCAACGACTTGTCCCGTGGCATCCTTGGTGGGTTGCAACAGCGGCACGTTGACATACGGACCGAGCGTCTGCACGACGCCCTGCGAAACGAGCAGCAGGGCCACGACGACCGACAGCGGCACCAGCACGTACAGCGTGCTGCGCGTCAGGTCGTACCAAAAGTTGCCAATCGACGAGGCCTGCCGGCGGGCGAAGCCGCGAATCATGGCGACCAGCACGGCCATGCCCGTGGCGGCCGAGACGAAGTTCTGCACCGTCAGCCCCAGCATCTGCGAGAGGTAGCTAAGCGTGGTCTCGCCACCGTAACTTTGCCAGTTGGTGTTCGTGGCAAAGCTGACGGCCGTATTGAAGGCCAGATCGGGAGTCGCCGGCGGAAACTGTTGCGGGTTGAGCGGCAGCACGTGCTGCATCCGCAGCAAGCCGTACACGGCCAGAAAGCCGACAAAGTTGAAGGCCAGGGCGGCGCCCGCGTAGTGCGGCCAGCTCATCTCGGCCTTGGGGTCGATGCGGCAAAGGCGATAGGTCAGGCGTTCCAGGGGCCCCAGCAGCCAGTCGAGCCCGCAGGGTTTGCCTTCGTAAACGCGGGCCATGTACGCGCCCAGCGGCTTGACCAGCATGACCAAGACCACCAAATACAGCACTAATTGCAAAACGCTGATTGCGTTCATGCGAACCACTCCGGTTTGAGCAGCGCCAACGATAGATACACAAACAAGGCCAGCGTCACGACGGCGGCCAGAACATGAATCAACTGCATGTCAGTCGCGCTCCTTATAGCCGCTGAATCGCCCAAATCAGTGCCCAGCAGCCGGCAAAGAATCCGACTGCCACCAACAGATAAAGCACATCCACGGGTTTGATCCTCCTCAGACTGTTGTCTTCGGATCTTATCCTAGCGGGGTCCGCATCAAGAAGGCACCAAGAATGACTCCGCGCGCATCAAGATTTCATCAAGACCACGGCAACGGCTAAGCGCACTCACCCGAAGGTGCGCACACGCGGCAGTTTAACACGGCGGCGACGGCCACAGATTTGACGCAATCTTGATGCGTCGTCCCGTAGATTACTGATGGAGAGTGCAGCAAGTCGGCGATGGTACGCGTCAATGTATACGAAGCAACCCACTTACTATCGACTCAGCGGTTCGCTGCCGTCGCTGCTGACGCCCCCACCGACGAAGCACGCGGTACAACGGGGACACAACGGCAATGGGCGGTTGAAACAACCCGAGGTGCCGCTTCCCGAGCCGCAAGCGCCGCTTCGCCGGTCTCGGCGGGCGACCCGGCGGCGCTGGGTGCGGTGGGCAAAGGTCGTTTGGCACCGGCGGATCTGCCGTTGGCTGACCGCGCCCGTCGACTATCCGCTGCAACCTCAGCCACCTGCGCGACGTGCCCTGCACACCGCGCGGGCCATTGCGGCCAATCGGTAACCTGTCGCGGCGCGAGGCCAGTCATGCTCTGACCGTCGCGCGGTCGACGCGGCACAGCGGACGCACCCGCTACCGCACGATTTCCGAGGGTCGTCCACCGGCCGGCCGCAGCGCACTGGTGAGCGGCTCGTTTTGGGTTGCCTGGTGCAACTTGCGCAGCACCGGGTAGTCGGCCTGACGCATGAATTGGCAACCCACCATCCGATTGGGGCCCACCGATAGCGACCAGCGCAGTTTCAGCGGTATGCGCACTTCCTCTCCGTCGACGACTCCATACACGCACACGTGCCGATTGCACTCGGGTACTACCGTGCCGGGCAGCGTCAGGCATAGGCCGCCCTCGGAAAAGTCGCTGATGATGGCCGTCACCCGCCCCTTGCCGGGCTGTAACTGCACCTGGGCCGGAATGCGGCTGCGCTCACGTACTGAAGAGCGACGATTCAACACTCCGCTTTCGATCACTTCGCGGAACACCGCTTCGTCAATCGGAGCGTCAAAGCGGCAACCAAGCAGCCAGTCGCCCGCGGGGTTGGGACGGGCCCAGTGAATCTCGGCCGGCAACAGCAACGTCGGTCGAAAGCGATGGCTCTTCAGCAGGACCCGGCACTGATACCGCAATTCCGGCGGGCCCGTGACCAGCAGAATGGCGGCGCTGGCGGCCAGCTCGCGCAGCTCGGAGAAAATCGTTCCAGGGCTTTGCGGATCGCGAGGCAAAATGGCGGCATGAACCAGCTCAGGATTCACGACCGCGTAACGACTTAGCGGATGAATGGCGGCAGCCATGATTGTTCTTCATTGCATTGAGGAGGACGACAAATTGCCAGTACGCTAATCAGCGATCGGCTCGGGACAAGCAAACGTCGTATCCAATATGTAGGTCACGGCCGAGCTGCACTTACGACGGACCAAAAACGTGTAGTTAATCTGCAATCGCGCAATTGATGCATTTCCTACAACCGAACGACTCCGCGCAGCCGGCCAAGGCTACGTCAACGTCATGCCATACACGGTTGCGCGCGGGCCGCGTCGAATTGCTAGCAAAATTCGTAGACAGCTGGCGGCGCGAATTATCATAATCGAATCTCCACGGTTAGCCGTCGAAGTCCGAGGCGGCCGCAGCTGTCCAGTCTTGTACAGTCGAGCCTTTGTGCATGGCCAACGCGACTGATTCCAACTTTTGGCGGTCACCCGACACCGCGAACGCCGATCGTCAATCACCCACGTCCGAAGCGCAGATCGTGTCAACAAGCAATTTCAACTCCAGCTTCCCGGCAATCGGCCCAGGTCATGCTTCGCAGCCCGCGCCAGTCGATTGCCTAGGCGCCGTAGCGTCCGCGCTATCCAAAAGAAACGATCGCGTGGTTTGGAGCCTGGCAGCGTCCAGTACCACGCGCGTCGTCGGCAACGATCAACTCGTGCGTGTAGACTCTCAGCATGCCCCGGTGGTCGCGCCACGACAGCCGCTGGGATTGAGCGATGACCCAACCGTCGCCGATCCGTGGTTGATCGTCGTGGAAGACGCGCGGCGCTGGTTCGAGACGCGGGAAGTTAGCGCCGCCTGGCAGCGCGGCGCCGAGCCGCTGCTGCTCGTGTTGTGCGAGCAACCCGCGTCCGCAACCATCAGCGCCGAGCGCCTGGCGGAAAGCGCCGCCGCCGAAGGCTGGCACTATTTTGGCCCGATCGTGGCCGAATCGGCGGCCATCGATCAGGCCATCGGCACGATCCAGAGCAGCGGGCACACCACGATTCTCCATGTTCGCCCGGCGACCGAGCCCCGTCAGCCGCCCGGACTTGCCCCGGCGATTGGCCGGCTCGGCCCGTCAATCGGCGCGATTCGGCCGGTCCACGAGGCATTGGCCCGCCTGGCAATCGCCGACGAGCGCATTTTGGCCGTAGGCACGCACTTGCCGGGTCCTGCCGAGCAAATCTGGCAATCGGCGGCCGGTCGGATTCTTGACGCCGCAGCGGGCCTGCCGGACGCCTTGCAGTGGTGCGTTCAAGCCGCCACGAGCGGCAGTCGGCCGTTCGTCTTCTTGTCGGCCGCGGAGTTGCAGGACCATTGGTCGCAAATTCGCGAGCAGCTTTGCGAGCCGGGCAGCGGCGTGACGCTGGTCGTCGAGGGGCACGCGTCCCCGGACAGCGACGCAATATCGCCGCTGGGCATCTACCGACATTTGCCCGGCGCGGTCGTGGTTTCTCCCATCGACGCCAATGAACTGGACTCAATGCTGTTGTGGTGCGCCGAGCGTGAAGCGCCAGTGGTGGTTTGGTTGCCCAGTGCGGAGCTGGCGCCAAGCAGCGCAAAGCGCGTGGGTAGCCTGCCGATCGGCACCGAGCGGCTGCGCAGCGGCTCCGACGTGTTGATTGTCAGCTGGGGAGAGTTGACCGGCGCCGCGCTCGAGGCCGCCGAGCGGCTGAGCGACCTGGGAGTGTCGGCAACGCTGCTGCACTGTTCGCGGCTGGTGCCGCTCGATCTGCCGGCGATTTGCCAGGCCGCGCGCACGGCCAACTGCGTGGTGCTGATCGACGAGGCAGCCCGGGGCGGTTTGAGCGGCTGGATCCTGGAAGAACTCGCGCACCAGTCGATTGCATCGCCCGTGTCGGTGATCGCCGCGCCGGCCAACGGGGCGCCCAGCGACGGGGGTCAACGCAGACAGGCGCTCGTGCTGGACATTGTCGAGCGTTGCCGCTGGCTGGCCGAGCCCATTTCGGCTGTGGAGGATGTGGCCGGCCACGCACCCACTCCAGAAGTACATACAACCACCCATTCGAGTGGACACTGGTCGACGTTCTTTGGCCAGCACGCCGAGCAGATGGCCCTGGAGCGGCAGCAAGTCCTTAGCCAGCCTTTATCTACGGACGTTCATCGCTGGGTCTCGGCCTACGAAACCGTGGGTTCGCGTGACCTATATTTGTGGAAATGGTGCCGACACGGGGCCGAGTTAACCACGCTGCCAAGCGTCCTGCCCGAGCTCCGCGCGCACGTGTGCGACACCAAGGTGCTGTCGATCGTGCTCTGCGTCCTGCTGGACGACGTTGCCGATCAACACGGCAACAATCAGCTGCTCGAAGCATTACTGGAGATGACATGCTCGGGAACGTGCCGTTCCTGGCCGCGCTTGAATGCCGCCGAGAAGCGGCATGCGCAGCTGGCGCGCGCGCTGTGGGTCGAGTATCAGCAGCGCGTGGCCGAGTACCCTCGGCACGAGGAGTTTGCTCCGGTACTGCGGTACGACCTGCTGCAATTCTTCAACACGATGCGCTACTCGCACCTGGTCAACGGCCGGCCTTATCTGCTGAACATGGTCGAGCACGATCTGTACACGTCGCACAACATGATGATGATCAGTTTTGCAACGCTGGACCTGATGTGCAGCCCGGACTTTCCGCTGGCGGAAATCGGCGCCCTGCGCGAGATGATGTGGCACGCGCAGAATATGGGTCGGATCGGCAACCTGCTCAGCACCTGGCGGCGCGAGCTGGCCGAACGGGATTATACCAGTGGCGTGTTTGCCAGGGCGCTGACGGCCGGCGACGTGACGCTGCCCCAGTTACAGCAGGCGGCGCCGGAAGCCATCGAATCGATGATTCGCAACCGGGGACACCTGGGCCACTTCTTCCGCAAGTGGCAGGCCCACCGCGACGCGTGCCATGCCCGGGCGGCCGACGTGCACTCGCTCGACTTGCGCGGGGTGCTCGACGGACACGATCGGTTCTTTGCCATGCACTTGGGGAGCCAGGGTTTGATTTGATTGGGTGGGCGCGGCGGCCTGAAAACCTGGCTGCGTGCCTCCCGCGATCGTGGGGGCAGCCAGCTTAAGGCCGGATCGGACGCGACGATGAGAGAGCGTGTACTAGAGCGGTTTCCCGCGCGCTACATCCTGGTGATGATGTGCGTCAATCGCTTTTTCGCGGTTGGCCTCAGCGCGCTCTGCATCTTGTACGTCAACCTCACGTTCAACCTGGCGATTCACACCAAGCGCAACTTCGAGATCACGGCCGTGGCCGTGATCGTGATTGGCGCGGTCCTGACCACCGTGCTGGCGCTGTGGGAAACGCGGCATTTGCAGCGTGCGCTGGTTCGTCTCAAAAGCGGCAAGTCCGTTGACCTGTCGCTGGCGCTGGCCGCGGGTCGTGAGGCCGTGATCTTTCCTGGCCGCCATGCGCTCTACGAGTCGATCCTCGATCCGCTGATCACGATCCTGCCGCTGTCGCTGGTCTTGCACTTCTTCGATCACGCGCCGCCGCTGGTCACGTTGCAAGTGGCCCTGGCCGGATTCATGGGTCTGACGGCCCTGATCATGATCGGTTTCTTCATCTGCGAGCACTGGATGCAGCCACTCATCCGGTACTTGCTCGACGAAGGGATTCCGATCGCCTACACGCAATTGCCCGAGTCGCGGCTGCAGCGGCGGATGACCATTTGCTTCGGCCTGGCCATCGCCATAACCGGACTGATGATCGGGGCCCTGGCGAACCAGCGGGCGATGGATATCATTGGCAACCCCGACCGTCAGGCCGAGGCCGTCGTCAGCCTGCGCGAGCACACCGTGTTCATCATGGTGTTTGCCATCAGCCTGGGTCTGTTGCTGTCGCGGCTGCTGTCAAACTCGATTTCCAGCCGTGTGCAACAGATGCTGGAAGCGATGCGGCAAGTCGAGCAAGGGCGATTCAGCCAGCGACTGCGGCCGACGGGCAACGACGAACTGGACATTCTGGCCCGCCAGTTCGACGTGATGGTCGAGCAGCTCGACCAGAACGACCAGACGATCCGCGACTTGAACGCCAGTTTGGAAAAGAAGGTCCGCCGCCGCACGCGGCAATTATCGCGCAGCCGGCGGTCGCTGAAACGCTCGCTCATCAAGCTTACCGAACACGAGCGGCTGAAAACCGAGTTTTTCTCGAATGTCAGCCACGAGTTGCGCACCCCGCTGACGATGATCATCGCCCCGGTCGATCGCGTGCTGTCGCAACAGGCCGACAAACTGCCCCCCGACGCGGCCAAGATGCTCGATATGGTGCGTCTGAACGGCTACCGGCTGCTCGACCTGATCAACCGCTTGCTCGACTTTTCGAAGCTCGAAGCCGGGCAAATGAAGCTGCACATCGACCGCTTTGACCTGAACGGACTGGTCGAGCGATTGACCGCGGCCGCCACCCCGCTGTGCGAGCAGCGCGGAATTCAGATGGTGGTCGACCGCGATCCAGAGCTGGCCGTGTTCGGCGCCGATGAGAAAAAAGTCGAGACGATCGTTGCCAACCTGATTTCGAATGCCGTCAAGTTCACCCAGCAAGGCGGCAGCATCCGCGTCGAGACCCACAAGGCCAACGACCGCGTCTGGGTGGCCATCACCGATACGGGCATTGGCATCGACGAATCGCAGTGCGACCGGATCTTCGAGCGTTTTGTCCAGGTCGACGGCTCGGCCTCGCGCGAGTTCAGCGGCACGGGGCTGGGCCTGTCGCTCGTCAAAGGGCTGGTCGAGCTCCACGGCGGCGGCATCCACGTCAAGAGCCAGCTCGGGCACGGCTCGCGCTTTTGGTTCGACCTGCCGCTGCGCGAGCCTCCCCAGGAGCGGTCCAAGCCCGACTCCGGCGAATACAAGTCGGTAGCCAAGCCGTTTGCCGATCTGGCAACGTTTAGCCAGTCCGAGGCCGTGCCCCCCCAACACGACGACGAAGATTGGAAGAACCCTTACGCGGCAACGGTGCTGGTCGTCGACGACACGACCGAAATGCGCGTGCTGGTGGGCGATATCCTGGGCGAGAAATATCACATCCTTTATGCCGGCGACGGCCAGGAAGGCTGGGAGGTTGCACAGCGCGAGCATCCAGACTTGATCGTTTCGGACGTGATGATGCCGCGCGTCGATGGCCACGAGTTCTGTCGCCGCGTCAAGCAGGATCCGGCGCTGTCGCACACGCCATTTATCATGCTCACGGCCAAGGCCGACCTCGAGATGAAGATCGGCGGACTCGAACAGGGGGCCGACGATTACGTCACCAAGCCGTTCGACGAGAAGGAGCTGCACGCCCGCGTGCGGTCGCTGCTCAAGCTGCGCGGCATGCACCAGGACCTCGACAAGCGGAACCGCGAGTTGCGCGCGGCCTACAACGACCTGCGCGCGTTGCAAAGCCAGCTGGTGCAAAGCGAGAAGATGAGCTCGCTGGGCCAGCTGATCGCAGGGCTTGCGCACGAAATCAACAACTCGATCAACGCGGTCTACAACGGCATCAAGCCGCTGTCGGCCAGCGTCACCCGGCTGGAATCCATCCTGGCCAACGTGCTGGCCGCCCCCGAGTTCCAGCAGCAGCAGCCATTGCGCGACGAAGTCGCCGCGGTGTTCAAGAAGATTTTCTCGTTGGCCAAGGTGATCGAGTCGGGCGCCTCGCGCACGGCGCGAATCATCGGAGACCTGAAAAGCTTCTCGCACCCCGGCAACGAGTCGTTCCAGTTGTTCGACCTGCACGAGTCGCTCGATATGTGCTTGAACCTGCTGCACAACTCGCTGCGCGACCGCATCGAAGTGACTCGCGACTACGGGCAGATCGGCCGCATCTATGGGCCGAGCGGGCAGCTGAACCAGGTGTTCATGAACATCCTGAACAATGCCCAGCAAGCGATCCCCGCGGAGGGCGAGATCTTCATCAGCACCCGGCAAGAGGGAGACCAGGTGTCGGTGACCATTCGCGACACGGGTCCCGGCATTCCGGCCGAAGTGCGCGACAAGATCTTCGATCCGTTCTATACCACCAAGGAACCCGGCAAGGGTACCGGCCTGGGCCTCTCGCTCAGTTACGGTTTGATTTCGAAGCTGGGCGGTTCGATCGAGTGTCACAGCGCGCCGGGCCAGGGCGCCGAATTCGTCGTGCGGTTTCCGGCCATGGCTGAAGCGCCCAAGCACGAAGACGACGAAGCCGAGGAACCGCCTAAGAAACGCACCATCGAAGAGGCTGTCCGATGAAGCGCGACGTGCTGTACGTGGACGATGAAGTCGAAAACCTGATCGTGTTTCAGGCCACGTTCGAAGACCACTTCAACGTAGTGACTGCCGAGAGCGGCCAAGAGGCGCTGGCCATCCTGGCCGAGCGGGCTTTTCCGGTCGTCGTGGCCGATCAGCGGATGCCCAAAATGTCGGGCACCGAGCTGTTCGAAATCATGCGCACTCAGTATCCGCACACCCGCCGCATAATGCTGACGGGCTATGCCGATTCCAAGGCCATGTTGGAGGCGATCAACCAAGGGCAGGTATTTCAGTTCATCAAAAAGCCCTGGGAGCAGGACATGGTCTTTTCGACCCTGGTCCGCTCGATCGAGGCCTACGACCTGTCCATCTCGAACATGATGCTCCAAGACCGCCTGGTTGTAGCCGACCGCTGCGCCACATTGGGCCGGTCAGCGGCCCAACTCGCCCACGAAATGGGCAACCAGCTCTGTATGCTGCCGCTCTTGGAATTGATCGAAGAAGAGTACAGCGACAAGGAAGACCTGGTGCGGATGGCCGGTTTTGCCCGCACCACCTACGAACGGCTGGTGCAAATCATCAACGAGGTGAAGGCTTTCGTGCGCTTCGAGCGCGAGGAAGTGGTCCGCCAGCCGGTGTGCCTCTCGGAGATGATTCACGAGCTGATCGAGTTTCTCCGGTTCGAACGCAGCTTGCCGTTGGAACGACTGACGGTGCAGTTGGATGCGGATCCCCGCGTCAGCGCTCACCGGGTCAAGCTGCAGCAGGTATTGCTCAATTTGCTGAAGAACGCCGCTCACGCGATTCGCGATAAACCGGCCGGCCATATCACGCTGACGCTCGCCCAGCGCGAGGGCCAGGCGGTGCTGTCGGTAGCCGATAACGGCTATGGCATGACGGCCGAAGTGGCCGGGCGAATCTGGGAACCGTTCTTCACCACCAAGGGAGAGGAAGGCACCGGGCTGGGGCTGGACGTCGCCAAGTCGCTGATCGAAGCCCACGGGGGCTCGATCGACTGCGTGACGGCTCCGGACGAGGGGGCGACCTTCACCATTCGCTTGCCGGTCCTAGAATCCACTGAACGAGGCACGACGCCGCTGCCTGTCGGAGCGCTAGCGCCCGACGGGCCGCTCGACTTTTCGCCGGCGGCCAGGGGCTAGAATTCGCCCCTTTCCGCGCGGCCATTATGGAGATTTCCGCGATGAGAATTCTGCTGGTCAGCCCGCGAGGGTTTTGCGCCGGAGTGAACATGGCGATCGAGGCGCTCGAACGTGCCATCGCCCTCTACGGCACGCCGCTCTACGTGTATCACGAAATTGTCCACAACCGGCACGTGGTCGAACGATTTCGCGACAAGGGGGTGGTGTTTGTCGACCAGATTCACGACGTTCCCGCCGGCAGCCACCTGATGTATAGCGCGCACGGCATCTCGCCGGCCGTCGATCGGGAAGCCCGCGAGCGGCGTCTGTCGGTCATCGATGCCACGTGCCCGTTGGTGCGAAAGGTCCATCTCGAGGCGATTCGGTTCGCCAAGTTGGGCTATTCGATCGTGCTGATCGGCCATCGCGGCCACGACGAGGTAGTGGGAACGCTCGGCGAGGCGCCCGAGAATATCACGCTGGTCGAGACGATCGCCGACGTCGACCGCTTGAAAGTGCCCGACCCAAACAAGGTGGCCTATTTGACCCAGACGACGCTGAGCGTTGACGACGCGACGGTGTTGGTGAATCGCTTGCGTGAGCGCTTTCCCAACTGCGTCGGCTCGCCGAAGGACGACATTTGCTATGCCACCCAGAACCGCCAGGAAGCGCTCAAGGCGGGCGTGGCCCAGGCCGACGTCGTGCTGGTATTCGGCAGCAAGAACAGCTCGAACAGCATTCGCTTGACCGAAGTGGCCAAGGAGTTCGGCCGGCCGACGTACCTGGTCGACGACGTGGCCGAAGTCGACGAAAATTGGTTTCGCGGCGACGAAACCGTATTGATCACCGCCGGCGCCAGCGCGCCCGACGACTTGGTCACCGACTGCGTGGCTTACCTGACCGGCAAATTCGGCGGCACGGTCGAGCAGTTGGCAGTTCGGGAAGAGCACGTCGAGTTTGTCTTGCCCCCGGAAGTGCGACTGCTGCCCGGCAGCGCACCGTCGGCCGTTGCGCGCTGAATGGATCGCTCCGCCTTCTCCCCCACAGGCAGAGTGTTCGTCAAATTCACATGACGAATACTCCAGGGCACAGGTGCGCCGCGACGATCAACCCATTGCGGCAACATGCAATGCCGTAAGAGCTTAAGGATCAGGCAAAGTTTGACGTCTGGGAGAGCTCTCACACGTTTAGGCGGTTCTAGCGACGGAGCGCTGAACATGAAACTCAGCCGAATTTTCGGCCTGGGACTGGTACTGGCCTGCATCGGTGCGGGTCTGCCGGCCTACGGCGACGGTTTGATTCGCGACGGCTTGGGCCCAATCTCTGGCGGTCGCGGCGGCACGAACCAGGCGTTCGCCGACAACGCGGCCATCATTCTCGATAATCCCGGCGCGCTGGTGAACGTATCGGGCAATGGCTTGCTCGAGTTCGGCGTCGACACGGCGATCACGCAAGTCGACTACTCGAACCCCTTGAGTGGCTCGGTCAGCCACGTGCGCCCGCTGCCCCTGCCGAACTTGGGATTCATCAAGAAGAGCGACGACGGCCGCTGGGCCTGGGGCGTGGGCGCCAACGTGCCGGCCGGCTTCGGCGCGGCGTACGGCGCCATGGTCAGCCCCGTGGTCGGCCCGACCGAGTATCGCTCGATCGGCGGCGTGGCCAAGGTATTGCCGGCCTTGTCGTACAAGGCCACCGACCGGCTGTCGGTGGGTCTGAGCGTGGGCCTGGCGATCAGCGATGTTCAGCTTTATGGCCCCTACGTCGTGCAATCAGCGCCGCTGACCGGATTGCCGGCGGTCATCAACATGTCGGGTTTCGGCGTCGCGCCAACCGGCGGTGTCGGCTTCCAGTATCAGTTGACCGAGCGCACGATTATTGGCGCTACCTACACCACGCAAAGCAATTTTCAATTGTCCGGCGGCGCCAATGCCACGCTATACGCCCCCAATCCGTTTCCGCCGCCGCCAGTTCTGGCCGTCGACAGCCACTTCGACACCAAGATTCACATGAAGTGGCCGCAGTCGGTGGCCTTCGGCATTCGGCACGATCTGTGCGAACACCGCCGCATTTCGGCCGACGTCATCTGGTACGACTGGGGCGGCGCGTTCGACCAGATCAGCATTCAGCTCTCGAATCCGACCAATCCGGTCGTCGGCGTGCTGGCCCCCATGCCCGTTCTCGACCAGTTGCCGCTCAACTGGATGAACTCGGTCTCGATGCGGTTGGG
>CAZPED010000018.1:0-15268 GCA_964585335.1 uncultured Planctomycetaceae bacterium
TTTCGAAACCGGCCACTATGGCGACCCGGCCTTCGATCTGGGCTTCTTCCTCAGCCACCTGGTGCTCAAGGCGTGTCTGCACGCGCCCGGTCACGGCCCCTACCTGCAACTCACCCTGGCGTTTCAAACGGCGTACGACGAGACACTAGCGCCTCGAATCGGTCGCGAGCCGCTGGCGGCACTCTGGGCTCGCGCGGTACAGAACTTCGCCGGTTGCGCCTGGGCGCGATTGGACGGCAAGAGCCCCGTCGAGTATCTAAGCGACGAGCGGCGGCGAGAACCGATCCGCGACGTGTGCCGGGCCATTTTCGAGGGTCAGCCTTCGCAATGGAATCAGGTCGTGGCGTTTTGCCGTGCCCGATTCGAACGGCTGAATCCATCCACTGAGTAATCGCGAGAACCCCAGCGTGACGGCAATCACTCACATTACAGCCCGCGAGGTGCTCGACAGCCGCGGCAATCCGACGGTCGAGGCGGAAGTGCGCACGCAAGGCGGAGCCTGGGGCCGCGCCATCGCCCCCTCGGGCGCCAGCACCGGCACGGCCGAAGCCCACGAGCTGCGCGACGGCGATCCGGCGCGCTACGACGGCCGCGGCGTACAGCAGGCCGTCGCTCATGTGAGCCGCGAGATCAGCGCCGCACTCGTCAATGCCGACGTGCGCGACCAGAGGGCCATCGACTCGCGGCTGATCGCGCTCGACGGCACGCCACAGAAAAGTCGCCTGGGCGCCAACGCCCTGCTGGCCGTTTCGCTAGCCGTGGCCCACGCGGCCGCAGCCAGCAGGCAGTTGCCGCTGTTTCGACACTTGGCCGAGCTGGCCCGCGAACACGACCCGGGCACCCCTGCCCCGCGCATGCCTCTGCCGATGGTGAACATGATATCGGGGGGACTGCACGGCGGCGGGAACCTGGACTTTCAGGACTATTTAATCATGCCGGTCGGAGCGCCCAATTATGCGGTCGGGCTGGAATGGATCGTGCGAGTGTACCGCCGGCTGGGCGAACTGTTGACGGCCGGCGGTTATGAAGGCCGGTTGGTGGGCGACGAAGGCGGCTACGGCCCACGCCTGTCGAGCAATGCCGCCGCCGTGGAAATGGTCGTGCGGGCGATCGAGGCGGCCGGCCTGCGTCCGGGCTCCGACGTGACGCTGGCCCTGGATGTGGCGAGCACTCACTTTTACGATGGCACTCACTACCAGTTGGCGGCCACGGGGGCGGCACGGCTCGACAGCCGCGAGTTGATCGACCAGCTCGAACAACTGGTCGACCGCTATCCGATTGCCAGCATCGAAGACGGGCTGGCCGAAGACGACTGGGCAGGCTGGCAGCAATTGACCGCGCGGCTGGGCAGCCGCGTGCGGCTGGTTGGCGACGACCTGTTTGCCACCAACGTCGAAAGGTTGCGGCGGGGCGCCGCGCTGTCGGCCGGTAACAGCATTCTGATCAAGCTCAACCAGATCGGCACGCTCAGCGAGACGCTCGCGGCAATTGCCGAAGCGCGCCGGCTCGGTTACGGCTTCGTGGTTTCGGCCCGTAGCGGCGAAACCGAAGACACGACGATTGCCGACCTGGCCGTGGCGACGGCGGCCGACTCGATCAAGATTGGCTCGGTCGTCCGTTCGGAGCGTCTGGCCAAGTACAATCAACTGCTCCGCATCGGCGAGCAATTGTCAGCGGGCTGACGCACCGCGGATCAGCCGCGCAGGTGCCGCGCGGCCGCCAGGTGCTGTCACCGAGCCTTCCGCCAACCAGCGAGGTCTTGTTTCGACGTTGCCAGCAAAGCCGGGCCGGGGGTTCCCGCGCTGCTAGCAGTCGATTGCCGCGCGAAAGCACCGGGATCTCGAGCGCGCACATGCCGACGTGAAGACTCGCCCCGGGGGGGATTGGGGCCGGTGGCGCAAGCGGCAGAAAAAACAGAAGTTCGCGCCACAAGGACGATGTGTTAGGCTGGCGCTCCCCGCGGAAAACCTCGCGCAAGCCCAGTTGGTGCTGGCGCCCAGGATCGAGGTTTTGCGAGAATGCCAGGAAGGCAGAAAGTACAGGCGGGACGTTGCGAGTCGCGATCGTTCACGATTGGTTTGTCACGTACGCCGGCTCCGAGCGCGTGGTCGAGCAGTTGCTTGCGCTCTTTCCGCAGGCGGATGTTTTCTCGCTGATTGATTTTCTGCCCTCGGCCGACCGTCACATGCTGGCCGGCAAGACGGTTCACACCAGTTTCTTGCAGCGCATGCCGCTGGCGCGCAGCAAATACGCGGCCTACCTGCCGCTGATGCCGTTGGCCATCGAGCAGCTCGATCTTTCGCCCTACGACCTGATTGTTTCCAGCAGCCATTGCGTCGCCAAAGGCGTGCTGACGGGCCCCGACCAGTTGCACATCAGCTACGTGCACACGCCCATGCGGTATGCCTGGGACTTGCAGCACGAATACCTGGCCGGCGCCGGTCTCGATCGCGGGCTGAAAAGTCTGTATGCCCGCTGGATGCTGCACAAGCTGCGGACCTGGGACGTGCGCACCAGCCACGGCGTCGATTCGTTCGTGGCCAATTCAAACTTTATCGCCCGGCGAATCTGGAAGACCTACCGCCGGCACGCCAACGTCATTTATCCGCCGGTCGATACCGAGGCATTTACATTGTCCGAGAACCGCGAGGACTATTACCTCACGGCGTCGCGGCTGGTGCCGTATAAGCGGATGGACGTCATTGTCGACGCGTTTGGCCAATTGCCCGACAAGCGGCTGATCGTGATTGGCGACGGCCCCGAGCTGAAGAAGCTGCAAGCCCGCGCCACGCCGAACGTCAGCTTGCTGGGCTTTCAGAGTTTTGCGGTGCTCTGCGACTACATGCAGCGTGCCCGGGCATTTCTGTTCGCGGCCCGCGAGGACTTTGGCATCGCCCCGGTCGAGGCGCAAGCCGCCGGCACGCCGGTGATTGCCTTTGGCCAGGGGGGTGCCCCCGAGACCGTGCGCGGCCTGGATCAAGACGCCCCCACGGGCGTGCTGTTCGACCAACAAACGCCCGAAGCCGTGGTGCGGGCGGTGCAAGAGTTCGAACGCGAGTCGCACCGCATTCGACCGGCTGCCTGCCGAGCCAATGCCCAGCAGTTCGGCATCCAGCGGTTCCGCGAGGAAATGCTCGACCATGTGACCCGGCAATGGGAAGCTTTCCAAGGCCGGCCAGTTCAAGACGAGCAGCAGCCGGCCCACAAGATCCGCAACCGGCGGATCAAGCCGTTTCGCGCCGCTTAGCCGATTGGGGCTGGCAGCGCCGCAAGGCAACGCTGCCGCGTCGCATGCTTCGGCGGCAACCAGAGAATTATGCCGCGACCCGCTCGGGCCGCAACTCGGGGGCGTAGAACTTGATGGTTTCATCCAGGCCGTCGCGCAGCGACCATTGGGCCTCGAAGCCGGTCAACCGCTTGAGCTTCTCGATCGACGGCAGCCGCCGTTTGACGCTGCCGGCCGGCGAGGGATGCAACACCACCTCGTCGATGCCGCGGCCCAAGAGCTCCATCATTTCGCGAGCCAGGTCGAGAATCTTCAGTTCCTGCTCGCCGCCGACGTTGACCACCTGGCCGGCGGTCGCCGCGCACTGGCCCACGCGCAGCGTGGCTTCCACGGCGTCGTCGATATACAAGAAGGCTCGCGTATCCTCATGGCCGTGCAACTCGGCCACGCCGCGGCGCAGGCGGATCAGAAAGTCGGGCACCACGTGCTTGTCGCCCATCCGCGGACCATACACGTTGTGGTAGCGGATGATCGAAAAGGGAGTGTTAAACTGGCGGCACGCATTGATCGTCAGCACTTCGCCGTGAATCTTCGCGGCGGCGTACGACCAGCGTTCGTTGAACACGTCGTCAACGCAGAGCGGCACGCTCTCGTCGGTCGGTATCTCCCAATTGAAGCGGCTGACCGTCGAGGCGTACGACTCGGGCGTGCCGGCATAGACAAACCGCCGCAGCCGGCCGCCACGGGCATACTTGTCGATCAAATAAAACGTGGGCAGCGTGCCGCAGCGCAGCACTTCGTAGGGACGCTCGTAAAAGTTCTGCGTGCCGTTGAGCGCCGCCTCGTGATAAATCACGTCCACATCGTCGGGCAACCGGTTGACCTGGCCCGGATCGGTGAGATCGCAGGCACAAGCGACGACGTTCGGCCGCTCGCAAAGCTGCTGGTACAGCCGATCGTCGACGCCGCGGACGAAGTTGTCGACCACGACCACTTCGGTCTCCGGGTAGTCGGCCAGCCGCCGCGCGAGGTGGTAGCCGATGAAACCCGCGGCGCCAGTCACCATGATGCGCGTCATGCGGCCACTCCGTGCTTGGCGGGACGAACCTTGAGAACGGTTTGGGCTTGCAGCGTGTGGTGATCGATCAACACGCGGCCCTGGCCGCAAATGTTCCAGATATCGACGATCTTCGCGCCCGAGTTGCGGGCGGCGTGCAGAATCATTTCGCTGGAGCGGGCATAGAGCGAGTGGTTGGCGGCGATCATCACCAGGTCGGCCCCGGCCAGGGCTTCTTCCAGGTCGGCCACGAATTCGAGGCCGGGCACCGGTTCCAACTGCTGGGCGGTAATGAACGGATCGCTGACGACGATCGACGCGGGAGCTTCGCGCTGCAGGTAGCGAATCAGTTTGGGGGCCAGCGAGTCGCGGGTGTCGTCGGCGTCGCCCTTGAACGTGTAGCCCAGCACGACCACGCGCTTGCCTTGCAGCTTGCCGCAATGCTCGCGGGCATGGTCGACCAGGAACTTGGGCAGCGCCTCGTTGACGCGCCAGATTTCCGTGAGCAGGCCGCCGCTCCAGTAGGTTTCGGCCAGCATGCCAAAGTCTTTGCGCAGGCAGGTGCCGGCCGTAAAGCCCGGCTTGCCGACCAGCTTACGGGGATAGTTGTAGTTGGCCAGCTCAATGACCTCGTGCGGCTCGACGCCCTGGTCCATGGCCACCATCGACAGTGCGTTGATGATGCTGAAGTAGGCATAGCGCGAGACGTTGCAAAACAGCTTGACCAGCTCGGCCGTGGCCCAGTTGCAGTGCAGCGTTTCGACGCCCAACTGCGAGAACATCCGCTCGGCGCGCTGGGCGCTGGCGGCGTCGTCGGCCCCGACGATCTGGGGCAGCTTCCGCAATTCCTCGCGGGCCTTACCCTCGACGATCCGTTCGGGGCAGCACGCCAGGAACACGTCCCTGCCGACTTTGAGCGAGGTGCGGGTTTCGATCAGCGAAGCGACGTACTGCGTGGTTCGCGGCGCGGTCGTGCTCCGCATGATGATCGTCTTGCCCGGGGTGAGAAACTCGCACAGGCTGGTGATCACATTGGTGACCAGCGACAAGTCGGTTTCGATGTGCGAGAGCAGCGGCGTGCCGACCGTGACGATGAAGTAGTCGGCGTCGGCGGCTTCGGCGGGCGTGGCCACGATCTTCAGCTTGCCCGAGCGAAGCAGATCGTCGTAGCCCGGCTCGCGGAAGGGCATCACGCGATCGACGTTAACGGCCTGGCGGACCTGAGGATTCACGTCCACGCCGACGACCGAGACACCTGCGTCAATAAGCGACAGGGCAAACGGGAGCCCCACGCGCCCCGTGCCGATGACCGCGACCTTCATGCGCAAGATTCCTTTCCTTATGGGTCAAGCAACCCGTTCCATCAGGCTGCGATGTGGGAGGGTGAAGGTTTGCGGGCCTTCTGCCACTTCACCCCCGTGTTTCAAGCGTTCGAGCAAGGTGAGCCATTGGCCGCGGCAGCGGTCGAGCGTGTAGAGCTCGGCTCGTTCCCGGCCCCGGGCAATCAGATCGGCGCGACGCGCGGCGACATTGTCGCCGGTGAGCAAGTCCTCGACGGACTTGACGATCGACTCCACGTCGTAGGGATTGCAGTACAAGGCCGCGTCGCCCAGCACCCAGCGATGGGCGGCAATATCCGACGCGACGACCGGCGTGTCGCACTTCATGGCTTCGACCGGCGGGAAGCCAAAACCTTCGGACTGCGAGGGAAACACGAAGGCTTCGGCGCTCGAATAAAGCATGCGGAGCTCGTCGGCCGTGACGTTCTCCAGATGAATCAGGTCGCCGCGGCGAATCGGCTCGCGCATCGCCGCCAGCGTCGGCTCGTATTGCCAGCCCGGGCTGCCCACGGTCAACAGCT
Source organism: uncultured Planctomycetaceae bacterium (assembly GCA_964585335.1). Taxonomy (GTDB): domain Bacteria; phylum Planctomycetota; class Planctomycetia; order Pirellulales; family PALSA-1355; genus CAZPED01. The sequence continues at coordinate 6,145 of CAZPED010000018.1, forward strand.
TCAGGCTGCGATAGCGCTGTTTAATGGCCGGGCTCTGCCGCAGCAGGTTAAGGGCCTGAATCAGGCCGATGTAGTTCTTGCGCGGCTCGAGCGTCGACACGCACATGATGTACTGCGGCTTGCCCTTGAGCCGGCGAGCCGGCGCGACGCCCGTGGCATTGGAGCGGCGCAGCTCGATGATCGAGCGAAGCATCTCGGGATGGGCGTCCGGAAAGTACGCCTCGCTCAGCATGTAGGGAACCGTGGCGCTGTTGTCGCGGAAGTGCGGATAAACCTTCACCAGATCGTCGCGCGTCGGATCCGAGTTGCAGACGTAGAACGCGTCGGTCTCGGATTGTTTGATCGCCTTGTGATGCCAGGCAATATCCCAGGGATGCGGCCGGGTGTCGGGCTGCAACACGGGAATCATGTCGTGATAGCGCACGATCTTTTGCGTGCCCGGGCTGACGCTGAACGGACGCGAGCCCTGCACGATGAGGAAGTCGTAGCCCGTGGTGTCGATCTTTACCGGCCGGCGGTTGGTCAGGCCGCGGGCGTAGATCATGCTTCCGGTCAGGTTGGAGAGAATGAACTTGCCGCGCCGCACCAGCTCCATGTCGTCGGGCCGGAGGGTGGCGGCAAACAGCATGCGCCACAGCACCTGCCAGAACATTTCCGTGTCGAGCTGTTCGATCTGGCCGCTGTTGGCCACCGTGGCCAGGGCCAGGTGTTGCAATTTCTTCAGCACGCGCGGCACGCGAAACCGCGGCCAGCAATCGCCCCCGCCTGGACGCATGGCCCAGAGAAAGGCCGCCTGGTTGGCCAGCCGCTCGCCGCGCGAGGCGCCCGGGCCAACAAAGCCGCGCAGTTGAATGCCGTACGGATTGTAGATCAGCCCCGTAACGTCGACGTCGTCGCACTCGGCCAGCGTTTTGTAGAGCAGCCGCGCATCTTGCGGGATACCGCTAGTGGCATGCACCGCCATCGACAAGTCCAACAACACGCGCAGCTTCTGCTTGGCCATGGCTCGCTTCAATCGAGGGTTGAAAATCGGGGATGCTTCGAGGGAGGGTTCGCGACGCCGACCGCCCCTCGGCCGGCTCGTAGCGGGGGGAAGATTAACAGAAGCCCGGTTTTTTTTGAACACCAATCCGGCGCACTGCGGATCGACAAAACGCACCAGTGCAATAGCACGGTGCTAGCGATCGAAATGCACCTAGCGCGGTGGCCGGCAAACGCGGCGATTCTCCGCGACGACAGGCCCGTTGGTTAGCGTGTCGCCGATGTCGGGGCACTGCGGCGGAACCAGCCTGCCAATGATTTGAAATGGGCCGAGGCGCGGGGAAACCGCCCCGACCACTGGTTCAGCGTGTGAGCGGCCCCCAGCGACCAAGGCCCCAGATTGCGCAACTCGGCAAACGGGAACTCGCGCAGCTGATCCAAGGGCAATTCGGTCAATTGGCGGCGCAGTTCCTCGAGCTCGCGCAACTGTCGCTCGAGTTCGCGCGACTGTCGCTCCAGCTCGCGACGTTGCTGGTCGAGCTCGCGATTCTGCTGGTCGAGCTCGCAGCGATCGCGGTGATGCCGGGCATGCACCTCGCACAGTTCCCGCTTCACGCCAATCACGTTCCGCTTCACCGCCGCCGTGTCAAAGCGGTCCCAGGCCGTCAGCGCTCCCTCAATGGTCAGCGATTCGTCCGGATCGCAGCGGTAGCCCAGCGAGATCAACGTTTTCGAATGCGTTTCGCAAATCTGCCGGGCCACGGAGGCCGTTAGAAAGCACTTCCAGAGGTCGGTCTGGGCCTGCCAGACGTGATACAGCATGTGGATGTTCTGGGTCCGCATTTTATCCGGAGTCGACTGGCCGACCACCTCGTCGATGGACCGGCGCGGTTGGGCGCCCAGCGTGGCGGCGATTTGTCCCAGCACGCCCGCCGTGTCGGCTAGCAGGTCTTCGTAGCGCACCCGGCAGACGCCGGGCATTTGCCACCAGGCCGTGCTGACTCCCAACAGGCTATCGGCCCGAGGGCCGAGGCAGTACTCGATAAAAGCATCGCTCAGCGGCCAGGCGCCGTGAATCAGGCGCTCGTCCTGGGCGGCGCCCCCCAGCCAGCGCAGCGTCGAGTCGTCGTGCTGGCAGAAGGCCAGAATCGAGATCAACACGTCAAGCGGATGACGGGCCGCGACCACGACCCGAAAGCCATGCTCGGCCAATCGCGCGACGAACGCAGCGTCGTCAGCGGGCCAGTGCAGCTGCGCGATCGCCCGGGCCGGCAGATTGTGCCAGGGAATCTCGTCGGGCAAATGAACGATTATCTGGTCGAGTTCGAACACTTGCGCCAGCATGTGGCGCAGCCAGCTGTTTCCCGAACGCGGCGTGCTAACGACGGCCAATCGCAGGTTGTCCATGGGGGCCTCCCGGTCGCATCTCTGACGTGTTCCATGACGATCTTGTCCCCAGGATTTTCAAGCTGCTTCTCGCGCGCGCTGGCGATAAACGCCGATCACTTGCGAGGTCTCACCCACCGCGACGAGCTGGCCATGTTCGAGCAGCGCCACTCGATCGCTGATCTTGGCCACACTTGCCATGTCGTGTCCCACGAAAATCATCGTGGTTTGCCGAAGCCGAAAGTCTTTCATCCGCTCGAAGCACTTCTTCTGAAACCGCTCGTCGCCGACGGCCAGCACTTCGTCAATCAGCAAAATCTCGGGCTCGACGTGCACGGCCACCGAGAAGCCCAGCCGGGCGACCATGCCCGACGAATAAGTGCGCAGTGGGGCGTCGATGAACTCGCCAAGCTCGGAGAAGTCGATGATCTCGTCGATCCGGGCTTCGACTTCGCGGCGAGTCAGTCCGAGCAGGATGCCGTTGAGGCGGATGTTTTCGCGGCCGGTCAGTTCATGGTGGAAGCCGGCGCCCAGTTCCAGCAGCGGGCAGATCCGGCCGCGCGTTTCGACGCTGCCGCTGGTGGGCCGGACCACGCCGGCAATCAGGCCCAGCGTGGTGCTCTTGCCCGAGCCGTTGCGACCGATGACGCCCAGGCATTCGCCGCGGCGCACGTCGAGCGAGACGTCGCGCAGCGCGTAGAACGGCTTGCGATGCCGCCAGGCATGAATCTGACGCGGCAAGTGCAGCACCAGGTTCTTGAAGCCTTCGGCCGTGGGGTGGTCCACGTAGTACCGCTTGGTCACGCGGCGGAAGCGAATGGCCACTTCGTTAGACAAGTTCGGCGAACCTCCCCACGTTTTTGCGGTAAACCAGCAGGCCCAGGGCTACGAGCCCCGCCGCCCAGGTCAGTGCCAGGCCCAGATACAGCGGAGAAGTCGCGCCCGTGTAGAGCAAACCCTGCCAGCAAAGCACCATCGAAGCAAACGGGTTGGCGAACGTGATCCAGCGGTATTCGGGGGGCAGGCTATCGAGCGGATAGATGATCGGCGTCAGGTAAAACAGCAGCTGGGTCAGCAGCTGCACCAGCCGTTCCAGGTCGCGAAAGAACAGGTTGCTGGTCGCGATGGCCAGACCGACGCCAAACATCATGAACGATTGAATTGCCAGCAACAGCGGCACCATCCACAGCCAATCGAGCGTCGGATGCTTGCCGTAATACAGCATGAAGCCGACGATCACCGGCATCGAACACAAAAAGTGCACGGCTTCGTTGAGCACGGCGGCAAACACCAGCGCTGACCGGTCGAACTGCACCTTCTTGATCAGCGAACCATTGCCCAGAAAGTAATGGTTGGCCCCGCCGGTCGTATTGGCGATCCACTGCCAGGGGAACAGCCCGGCAATCAGGTAGTAGGCGTAGGCTTCCACCTCGACCCGCATGACGACCCGAAAGATCATCGCGAAAATCAGGGCCATGATCAGCGGCTGGACCAGGCTCCAGGCGTAGCCCATGAAGGTGCTCTTGTAGCGCACCTTGAAATCCTTCGAGAGCAACACCAGGATCAGGTCGCGGTAATAGACCAGCGTGCGGCCGGAGACGGCCAGTGATGGTGCGAGCGAGGCTTTCAAGTGTGCAATCCTTTGCCGTGACGGTGCCGGGGCGCTGTCGAACGCCAGGCCAGCGCGCCGGTTGCCAGCGGGCAGTCGATCTGGCCTCGTGCCAGCAACTGCGCAGACAACTCGCGGGAGAGCACGGCTATAGCGGCAAGCCGCCGCTGGCGTCAAGGTCGAACGGCGTTATTGCCGTGCCCTGGGGGTCGACCCAAGAGCAGGCGCCGGCGCTGCCAGCGGCCCCGGAACCCTAGGCCCATTGGGGCGACAGCGAAATGCCCTGGACCCTGGTGCAACCCATCTGCTAGACTCCCGGCCCAATTAAAGGCGGCTGCTGGTAGCACGTTAGCGCCCCGCATGGAAGCAAGGGCCTGCGATGAACTCCAAACAGATTTCTGCGGCCCGGTTGTCGGCCGGCCCGGTTCCTCATCGGCGCATGTCGGTCGGCCTGGCCGATGCCGCGCGGCCCGGTCGCTGGGCGCTGCGGTTGAGCCGCTGCCTCGACGTGACGGTCGCCGCGCTGGCGCTCGCGCTGCTGGCGCTACCCATGTTGCTGATCGCGGCGTTGATCCGCCTGACCAGCCGCGGCCCGGCACTCTACACCCAAGAGCGCATTGGCCTGCACGGCCGCCGATTCGTGATTTACAAATTTCGCACCATGCGGTGCGACGCCGAGGACGGCACGGGGCCGGTTTGGGCCACGCGCAACGACCCGCGCCGCACGCTGCTGGGCAGCTACATGCGGCGGCTGAGCATCGACGAGCTGCCGCAGCTGTTCAACGTGTTGCGGGGCGACATGAGCCTGGTGGGTCCCAGGCCTGAGCGGCCGACCTTCGTCGAGAAGTTCTCGCGCCAATACCCGGCCTACTCGCAAAGGCACAACGTGCCGCCGGGAATCACGGGTTGGGCCCAAGTCAACGGTTGGCGCGGCGACTCGTCGCTCGAGAAGCGATTGGAGTGCGACCTGTACTACGTGCGGCACTGGTCGGTGCTGTTCAACCTGCGAATTCTGTTGCTGACGCCTCTGAGCATCCTCACCGAACGCAATGCGGTCTAAGCAATGGAATCACGGCGGCTGATTTATTTTGCTCCCTTGCTGGCAGCCATGCTGACCGCCGGAGCGCTCGAATGGGTGCACGTGCTGCGCACGCCGACCATCAGCGCCGATGGGATCATCTTCATCAGGATTGCCCAGGCACTGACCGAATCGCCGATCGAGACATTTCGACAACAAGATCAGCACCCCGGCTACCCGGCCATGCTGCTGGCAGCGACCCGCGTGGCCCAATGGCTGGGCTACGAGGGAAATCCAGATGCCTGGATGCTGGGCGGCGTGATTGCTTCGGGCATTTGCGGAGTGCTGTGCGTGCCGGCCATTTGGCTGCTGACCCGCACGATCTTCGACGAGCGCGTGGCCAACGTGGCGGCGATGGCTTACGCGGTCCTTCCGATTCCGGTTTGGCTGGCTGGCGACGCGCACAGCGACACGCCCCACTTGATGTGCTACTTGCTCGCGGCCTGGCTGGCCGCGCTGGGCATGGTGCACGGCCGGGCCTGGCCGCTGGCGGCCGCTGGAGCCACCAGCGCCCTGGCCTATTGGATCCGGCCCGAGGGATTGGAAGTTTTTCTGGTGGCGCTGGTCTGCGTCGTCTGGCAGGCGTTTCGCGCCGATTGGACCTGGAAGCACCTGGGAGCAGCCGTCGCCAGCCTGGCGGCGGTGACCGTGATCGTGGCGGCGCCGTATCCGATTCTGGCTCATAAGTTCACGAGCAAGCAGTTGCCGTTTGCCAAGCCACACCCGGTGCGAACCTATATCAGCCAGGTGGCGACCGAACCGGCCCCTGCCGCTTCGCAGCCTGCCGTGGCCGCCGCCGCTGCCCCGACGGCCAGCGACGACATCACCCCCGCGGCTCCGCCAGCGCCGGCCGCCGAACCGCTCAAGCGCTATCGCTTCGGCCTGGTGCTCAAACATGTTGGCAAGGGCATGGCCTCGTTCGTCAACAGCTTTTGCCAGGGACTGAAATTCGCTTTCGTGCCGTTCTACCTGCTGGGTAACCTGGCGCTAATGTGGCGCAAGGCCGAGCGCGTGCACGTCGGCTTCCTGGCGCTACTGGGGCTGACGCACTTCGCGGCCTTGATGGGCGTGTACCTGCTTTCGGGTTACATCGCGCACCGGCACGTGTTGCCCGTCGTGGGGCTGACCATGCCGATCACGGCCTTGGGCCTGGTGGTCTGCGGCGAATACCTGGCCGCGCGCTGGCAAGCGCGACCGCAGGTAGCCACGCTGCTGCTGCTCGGCGTGACGTCGCTGGCGGTTCTGCCCTACACCGTGCGAGCCATCAATCGCGAGTTCGTGCCGGTCATCGAAGCCACGCGGTGGGTCATGGACCGCGCCGAGCCCGGCATGGGCGTGGTTTCAAATTCCCCCTACGTCGCCTTCTACGGCAACCTGCCGGTCACGTTCCTCAGCAGCCAGGCGCCGACACTGCACGAGGCACTCTCGCGGGCCGACACCGACGCGCGGTTCGACTATGTGGTGCTGCACGTCAATGCCCACGACTATCATCCGGAGTGGCTGGAGCAACTGGCCCCTTACTATCGCCAGGTGCAACTATTTGCCGACGACCATCCCACGGCCCGGCCGAAGAAGGTGCTCGTCTTCGAGGCCAAGCAGGGGCACGTTCGTCGCCCCGGTCGGCGGCAGTCGTAATCGTCGATCTTTGCCGCTGACGGTCGCACCGGCGTCTTTTGGTTGAGTTTGTCGCGCGCCTTGGACAAGACGCTTCAGCGTCTCGCCGCGTCCCCCGCCTTCCCCAAGCGAGTTAATCGCCGCGGCCGCGCAAATTGGACATCGCCGCGTGGTTGTGTTGTAATGGGAGCCTGCCGGTTCCTCGTCTTCCCGCCGAGCTGTGCTCACCCGCCTGGATGGTCCGCCGCGCCATGGTTCCTTGCCGATACCTCGTGATTCGCCCGTTCGTGCTGGCCTGTCTGGCGACGGCCAACATCGCCGCCGCGGCCCAAGCCGCCGACGCGATCGACTACAACCGCGACATCCGCCCGATCCTGGCCAATCACTGTTACGCCTGCCACGGCCCCGATCAGAACAAACGCCAGGCCGGTCTGCGGCTCGATCAGCAGGCCACGGCGCTAGCGAAGCTCCCCTCCGAACAGTTTGCCATCGTGCCGGGCAACTGCGACCAGAGCCAACTGCTCGCCCGGATCACGGCTCAGGACGACACGGTGATGCCGCCGGCCGAAGCTGGCAAACGGCTTTCGCCGGCCGAAGTTGCCAAGTTGCGGGCTTGGATCGAGCAAGGCGCCGCGTGGAAGGGTCACTGGGCGTATCTGAAAATCGAACGGCCGGCGATTCCGCAGGTCAGCGACCGCTCGTGGACGCGCAACCCGATCGACGAGTTCATTCTGGCCCGGCTGGAAAGCGAGGGGCTGCGTCCGAACCCCGAGGCCGACAAGGCCACGCTGATTCGCCGCGTGAGCTTTGACCTGACGGGCTTGCCGCCCATGCCGGCCGAGGTCGACGCTTTTCTGGCCGACACCACGCCCGAAGCTTACGAGCGAGTGGTCGATCGGCTGCTCAATTCGCCTCGCTACGGCGAGCGGATGGCGCAGAAGTGGCTCGACCTGGCCCGCTATGCCGATACCAACGGTTATCACATCGACAACCATCGCGACATGTGGCGTTACCGCGAATGGGTGATCGCCGCATTCAATCGCAACCTGCCGTTCGACCGGTTCACGGTCGAGCAACTGGCGGGCGACTTGCTGCCCGCGCCGACGCTCGACCAGCAGGTGGCCACCGGATTTCATCGCAACGTGATGGTCAACTTCGAGGGGGGCGCCGATCCTAAGGAGTATCTGTCGAAGTACATCGTCGACCGGGTAACCACGACCGCCACGGTGTTCCTGGGCAGCACGCTGGCCTGCACCGAGTGCCACGACCATAAGTACGACCCATTCACGCAGCGCGAGTTCTACCAGCTCTATGCGTACTTTAATAATGTGCCCGAGCAGGGACTCGACGGTCAGAAAGAGAATCCCCGGCCGAGCATCCGCGTCCCCTCGCCCGAGCAAGTGGCGCAGCGCGAAACATTGCAGCGCGAGCTGGCGGGGGTCGAGGCGACGATCGCCCAGCAATTGGCCGCCGTCAAACTGGAACCGGCGCCGAAGCCGGCCGATACAGCGACTGCCGAGCCGCGCGAATACGTCTGGATCGACGACGCGCTGCCGCCGGGCGCCACACCCGACGGCGCCGACAAAAGTGATTCGTGGCACTGGGTCGAGTCGCCGCAACCGGTGCTCAATGGCCGTCGCGCCAGCGAACGGACCGCTAGTGGGCTGGCCCAGCAATTGTTCACCGGCCCCCAGCAACCGCTCGTGGTGGGCGCCGGCGACCGGCTGGTGGCGCACGTCTGGATCGATCCGGCCAACCTGCCCGAGGAAATCATGCTGCAGTTCCACGACGGCACGTCGTGGGACCACCGGGCCTACTGGGGCGCGAGCAAGATAGACTGGGGGCAAGACGCCTCGCCCAGCCGGCTGCCCCTGGGCGCGTTGCCCGCCGCCGGGCGCTGGGTGCGGCTGGAAGTCGAAGCCGCCGCGGTCAACCTGCCCCCTGGGGCCATCGTCGACGGCTGGGCCTGCACGCAATTCGGCGGACACGTGTTTTGGGATCGCCTGGGCATCGTAACCGCCCAGGCCCAGGGCCCTGCGCTGGCCGACTATCAGGAAACCTGGGAGCTGGCCGAGCGGCCGCGTGCCAAGTCGGCTCCCGCCGACGTGCGCGACGCATTGGCCGTCGAACCCGCCAAACGCACGCCCGAGCAAGCGACGGCCGTGCGGAATTATTTCGTGCGCCATTTTCATAACGGCTCGCGCGGCACGTTCGACCCGCTCAATCGCCGCGTGGCCGAATTGAACAAGGCGCTGGGCGACCTGGAACAGTCATTGCCGCTGACGATGGTCATGCAGGAGATGCCCAAGCCGCGCGAGACGTTCGTGCTCGTGCGGGGCGACTTTCGTAGCGAAGGCGACCGCGTGGCCCCCGGCGTGCCCGCCGCGCTCTCGCCCCTGCCCGCTGGGGCGCCGGCCAACCGGCTGGGACTGGCCCGGTGGCTGGTCGACCCGGCA
>CAZPED010000019.1:0-14938 GCA_964585335.1 uncultured Planctomycetaceae bacterium
GAACGGTTTGTCTTCGTTGAACGAGCGAATGACGTAGTCGCGGTAGCGCCAGACGAACGGTTTGGCGCCGTCGCGCTCGTAGCTGTTGCTCTCGGCGTAGCGCACCAGGTCGAGCCAGTGCCGGCCCCAGCGTTCGCCGTAATGGGGAGATTCGAGCAGTACGTCCACGACCCGCTCGAACGCGCCCGGCGAGTTGTCGGCTAGAAACGCCTCGACCTCGGCGGGCGACGGTGGCAGGCCGATCAGGTCGTAATAAGCGCGGCGCAGCAGCGCGGCTTTGTCGGCCGGCGGCGCCGGCTCGAGACCAGCCTTCTGCAAACCAGACAGCACAAACGCGTCGATCGGAGTCCGCACCCACTTGCTCTCGGGCATCGCGGGCGGCGCGGCGGCCGTCACCGGCTGAAACGACCAGAAGGCCTTGGCCGCCTCGTCCACCGCGGGCGGGCCGTGGTCGTCTCCCGAGCGCGCGGCCAGCTCGGCCTCGGCGCCCCAGGGCAACCCCCGGTCGATCCAATCGCTCAGCACGGCAATCTGCTCGTCGGGTAGCTTGCCGCTGGGGGGCATATCCATGCCCGAGTAGTTGACCGCTTCGAGCAGCAGGCTTTCGCGCGGCGTATCGAGCGATACGGCCGGGCCAGAGTCGCCCCCTTTGAGAACCCCTTCGCGGCTGGTCAGGAACAGGTCCCCTTTGGCCTTGCCGTTGCCGCCATGACACTTCAGGCAATGTGCCGACAGCAGCGGCTTGACCTTGCTGTCGAAGAATTCCGCAGACGAGGGGGCGTCGGCCGTAGCGGGCTCGGCGCCATGGGCCATGGCCAACAAGCCGGCGGCCACGATAATTACCAGAATCGGCGACCTACCGCTGAGCATAAATGTCACGATCTCCCGTTCGTTCGTCGCCCGGGCGCTCACGCACCCCGGGGGCAGGTGGCGACACCCTATTTTGTCCTCGCCCGGCCCCCAGCACAACCTCCCGCCGTGCGGCCAAAGTCTGGGAACGTGGGCCCCCGCCGCCGCGTGGCGCGGGGAGCATACGCGACGATCGAGGCGAAACCTGAGTCAGTCTGACTCAGTGCCCGCCGCTGGGCGACGGAAATACCGCTGCGGCCTATTGGGCGAGGACCGCCTGCAAGGGCTTTCCGCTGGAGTGCTTGAGGTCCAAATTCAACAGCCGAGCGATCGTGGGCGCAACCTCGGTATTGCTGATGAGCGGCGGGCGAGCACCGCTCTGGATGCCGGCGCCGCAGGCCACGAACGTGGCATGAAGAATCGGTAAATGTTCGTCGTGTCCGTGGGTTCCCTTCTTGTCCGACGCATCGAGCAGCACGGCGTCGCCGCCAGCCTTGTCGGTAAAGGCATAACCGTCGGCGGCAAACAGAAACATGTCGGGCGCGTGCGGGTCGACGCTGGGGTCGGCCACGCCGTGGTCTTTCAGCCCCTCGGGACCCACCACTTTGCCGATACCCGTCGAGCCCTCAAAAAACTTGCGCAAGCGATCAATGATCGCGGCCCGATTCGCCGTGTCCAGCACATATACCATCGCTGAGCCGCCTTGAACCACGACGCGCACCGATCCACCGACCACTTTGTCCCCCTCGACGGTCGCCAGGCCCAGATTTCGCAGCACCACGTTGGGGGCGATCGTGTGTTCGATGCGCGAGAATCCGTGATCGGAGACGACGACCAACGTTGCGCGGCCAGGAAACTCGCGTTCGAGCAGGTCCCAAATCTGGCCGACTTGCCGATCGGCATGCTCGATGGCCACATAAGCTTCGGGAGACCGCGGACCGTAGAGATGCTCGATCGTGTCGACCCGAATCAAGTGCAGCAGCGCGAGTTGCGGCCGGTGCTCGTGCAATATGTGGTTGAAGAGCGACAAGGCCGTGTCGTCCGACATGATCAAGAGCTCTTTGCCGCCGGAGCGAACCACCTCTCCATCGGACCAAATGCCGGCCTGCTGGCACTCGGTCATCAGCTGGGGCGTCGTGCAGCGGTGTAGCAAGTCGGCCGAGGCAACCTCGGGCACGGTCCAGTCGAGCGATTTCGCATTGCGCGTGGCGGGCCAGCGAATGGCGGCCGTTTTCAGACCGGCGGCGTGCGCGGCGTCATAAATCGTCGGCACGCGCACGATCTGTTCCTTGTCAAACTCGGGGTCGAGAATCAGCGCCACTTGGCGTTGCTGCTGGCGGTCGAAGTAGTCGTTCCCAACCACGCCGTGTCCCGAGGTCGTCGTGCCGGTCACCAGGTTCGTGTGGTTCGGCCAGGTGACCGTCGGCGCCGAGGCCCGCATGGGCGCCCAGGCGCCCTGCTTGGCCAGCGCGCGAATGGTCGGCATCTTGGCCTGCGGATCGTCCATGTAGAACGCCGCCAGTCCGTCAACGCTTACCATCACGACAATCCGGCCCTGGTCCTGCGGAGCCGGATCCGCGGCGCGGGCCGCGCGCCACGATGCCGCCAGGCAACACGCCGCAAGCAGCAGGCCCAACTTCGAGAAATGAACGTACCGGGATGCATGGGTTTGCTTCATGGCCGTGACTCGCAAGTGAGGAAAAGAAGCGGCCCTCAGTCTATCAGGCGGCTGTGAGCGAATTGTGTGGAAACGACGGATCGTCGCGTGCGATGGAGATAAAGGCTGGGATGAACGAACCCCCGGAAAGAGCACGGAAGGCTCTTACGGCCGCAGGCGAGATTCGAGGTCGGCGACGGCGCTGCGCCACTCGCTGGCCAGCTGGCTGTCGTCCCACAGTTCGCGCAATTCGGACTCATCGGCCAGAATTCGCCGGATGACCGCCGAGGCCCGCGCCAACAACGGGGCCGGCGGAGTCCCAGGATGGGCACTCACCCAGCGGTCCACCGTTTCGGTGTAGGCGTTGTGGTAGCCAGGATGTCCCAACAACCGCGCCAGTACTTCGCACGCTGCCAAGGCCTCGCTGGCCACGGGGGCTTCAAGATACCCGGCTGCCTGCTCCACGCTCGACAGCGCCGACTCGACCAGCGACAGATTCTCGACATCCTCAAGACCAAATTCCCAATCGTTGGCGTCGTCGTTGTCGAACGCCAGCACGCCCCAGGTTCCCATGACAGTCTCCTCGTTCCTCGAAATAAGCGAGGCATTCGCCCAATCGCGCGGTTCTGAGCCGACTCAGTGGACTGCCAACGCGAACCGGTCAGGACCATCGAAAGATCACTTGGCCAGGTGCCAGCCGCTCGCGTCGGCGCTGAGCGAAGTGTTGCCCTTGTAACGGTCGCTCAGCTGGTGCATCTCGTCGATCGTGTCGAAGTAGCCGACGATGTGGGCGGCGCTGAACGACTCGCCGGCCTTTACCGGCTTGCCGTTGATCTCCTCGATCATGACGATGATTCCGCCCGGGCGCTGGCTGCACCAGGCCTCGTAAACGACCTCGGGATTAAGCGTGATGCCGGCCAGCCAGGGACCGTCTTTGCCGCTCTTCTTGTCGCGGAGGTGATAGGCGCGGATGAAGTCCTCCGGCAGCTTGTGCGTGTCGCGGCGGTAGCCGAATTTCAAGTCGGGCGGGAACGGGCTGAAAAACTCGCTCGAGGGGATGCGCACCCCTTTGGGCCCGCTCAAATAACTGAGATACATCTCGCTGAACGTGTCACCCTGCTCGTGACGGACACAGCCGGGCGTGTCGTTGCGCAAGAACATTTCGGGCGAATCGTTCACGCTGTCGATCTTGTCCATCAGGATGAAATAGCGCACCCCCTGAGGAAACACGATCAGTTGCGTCCAGCGCGATCCCGGCTTTCGCCCGGGCGCCGCGTATTCGAACTGATACGTCGTTTTAACGGCCACGAAGTCCTGGCCGCGAATAATCTCGGGCTGAACTGGCTTCATGCGGTGGCAGAGCTGCGGTCCCTCGACCATGCGCTTGCGGTGGCTCGTGCCGTGCGACATCCGCGTATAGGCGATCCGCTCGGGATCGGTCTCGTTCTCGTACCACGAGTACCGGCCGACGCCGTTGCCGTCGGTCGCGATCACGCGGTCGCTCCAGTCGGCGTCGCTGCCGGCTTCCATCAGCCAATCAACGACCATCAGCCCGTCGCCGATCTCGCGGAAACCAGTCGTCTTGTCGAGGAACGATCCTTTTTCGATTCCGGTCATCCAATGTTTGGGATGATTTTTCGGGATCACCGCCTCGAGTTTGTCGGTGTCGATCTTGATGGCCCGCTCGTCCTCGGTCGCGCGAGCCCAAGCCTTGGTGCTGGCGGCTTGCGCCCAGAGCGACGCGGGAGTCCCCACCGAAACCAGCAAGCCTAACGACAGTTGCAACGCGAAGGCAGGTAGAAGTCGCATGGGGTGCCTTTCTGAAGGAGTGTGATTGCCCTCGAAATTGAACTCGCTCGGCAGGCCTCGGTCAATCGTGTTCAAACAAAGGGCGTTGGCACGAGAACTATCTTCGCGCAAAAATGTTGCACCAATTTCGCGGCGGGCGCAGAATACCGGTTGGATTGCCCTCCGCGCAGTCCGCACGTCTTTTCGGTTCTCGAATCGTCGGAACAGATCGCCCTGACAAACGGCCGGCCACGCTTCAGATGGCCGCAGCAGCGCTTGATTTCCGCAGGGACAGAAACTTATCGGAGGTGTACGATGAGTGACGCGGATCTGGCTGGCAATGCGCCTCTACTGGACCTTCCGCCCAAAGCCACACCGGCAGCGTGCCTCCTGCCGGAAACTCTGGGCCGTTGGGCCATGCAGGTCGGGCGGTTGCTCTACACTCACAATCCGTTCTACGTGATCAGCGCGTGCCTCGTGTTCACGGGACTGCGCATCTCGTTTCCTGCCAGCAGCAACTCGCTCAACGTCTGGTCGCTTACGCTCTGCCTGATGGCCTACACCGTGCTGCTGAGCTTGACGGCCGTGCTGGTCATCCGCATCGGCAAGGTCTGGGACGATGCCCGCAGCTTGTTGCTGCTGGTGGTGCTCATGCTGCTGGGCATTTCGGTGACGTTCGACCGCATTCTGGCCGACTCGCCCGAGCAAGCGCCGCGATACTACGTGTTGGGCTGGGTGTTCGCGGCGGTTGTCAGCGAGTTGTCGCTGCGCTTGCTGAGGTTGCGGCTGGGGGCGCTGTACCGCGTGCCTTATCACTTGCTGCTGGCGCTATTTTTTCTCTATCCGTTGCTGCCTGCACCGCGGATCGGCTCCCCGCACGATCCGATTCTGGTATGGCAGTTATTTGCGTTCTCCTCAGTCGCGGCCCTGGTTTTCCTGACCTTGATTCCCGCGGTGCGTCGCGGGTCGGCGTATGTGGCCGACAACGGCAGCCCCTGGCCGTGGCCCTGGTTTCCTTGGATGCTGTTTGGCCTGCTGGGGGTGTGCGTCGCTTTCAGGTCGTATAGCCTGTGCGTTTCGCTGCACTTCGTGGCATCCAGCAACATCTTTGCGCCGTACTTTCTCGTACCGCTGGGGTTGGCCGGAGCCCAACTAATGCTCGAAGCCGGCTTGGTCGCCGGCTCAAGGCGCGTGGTGCGCGATGCCTTATGCCTGCCCTTGCCGCTGCTCGGCCTCGCGTCGTTCGGCCAAGGCTCGGGGGCGGTTCATCAAGGCTTTTTGGCTCAGTTCGTGGACGCGTTCGGGGCCACGCCCACCGTGGTCACGCTTTGGCTACTAGCGGGGTTCTTTGCACTGGCCGCCGTCCGTCGCGTGACGCAAGCCAATTACCCGCTGATCGTCACGCTGGTTGCTTTATCGGTCGATAACGTCAACCCGCGCGCGATCGAGCTCGACGCACTGCCACTCGCCGTGGCGGGGGCCTGGCAAATCGCGCTCGGCTTGCGGCGAAGTCGCTCGGCCGATGTCGTCGTCGGTTCGTGCCTGGCGCTGGCGGCCACGGCCGTGGCTGGCCGCGAAACTTGGTTTGCCGCGATGCACGGAATCGTGCCGTGGCACCTGCTGCTCGGCATTCTGCTAGGTGCGGGCTACTGGTACCGCGACCGCACCGGGCTGGTCGCCCGCCGCAGCGCGATTGCCCTGGCCGCGCTGCTGGCCACGATCGCCACGCTGGACGATTCACTGACCGCGCGCAACGTGCCCGAAACTGCGCGAATGTTCTATCCGCTGTTCGTTGCCAGTTTGCTTGCCGGCTATGGCTATGCGACCCGCGACGCCTGGTCGTACTTCGGCGCAGCCGTAGCGGCCGGGTTCGGCGGGTCGGCTTACTTGGTGCGACTCTACGCGTTCCTGAGTCGCCACGTGGCGGGTATCAACGCCTTGGTTCTGGGCGCGCTGACATTCCTGATCGCCGCGCTGATCAGCCTGGTCAAGGCCGGAGTGCGTCCAGTCTGGATGCGCCGCAAGTCACGCGGGTAAAGCACGGCGGCAAGCCAGCGGCTCAACTCAGGGCAACGCCCACAAGCCGCTAAGCCCTAGCGGCGCCTTGAACAACCTGGCGCGGAAGGCCACACTAAGGCCTGCTGCAACTGATGATGGGCAATGGCGCCCGGCTCGACTTCGCGCAGGATCGATGGAAACACCCGTTCAAGAAAAGCGACGCGGCATTCTCTCCGCAATGCGACTCTCCGAGGACTGGTGGGCGGTTTGGGTTGGCGCTGCCCTGCTGGTGCTGGCTTTTGCTAGTGTCTGGGTCAACCGCCCCGCCGATCTGCCCGAGCGTGTGGCCGCCGGCGAAACGATCGCGGTAACCAATCCGCTCAAGTCCTGGATCTCGAAGCCGGAATCGTGGACTCGCAGTCCGCTCGATTCGCTGCTGCGCCCGGCCCGTGGCGACAAGCCCGCGTTCAACGCCTTGCCCGGGATCGCCGGATCGTTCGTGCTGATCGCGCTCTGCACGGCCGTGGCGGCGTGGGGACGCTCGAAGTCCGCCGGGGCGTTTCTCGCGGCCTTTCCGGCAGTCTTCGTGTTGGCAATCTTGGCGTACGTGCTGGCGGGCCAAAGCGTCATCAAGGCCTACAACCTGGAGTATGCCCTGTGGGCGCTCCTGGTCGGCATGATCATTTGCAACACGGTCGGCACGCCCGCGTTCGTTCGGCCGGCGGTGCTCACCGAGTTCTACATCAAGACCGGACTGGTGCTGCTGGGGGCCGAGGTGTTGCTGAACCGCTTGCTGGCGCTGGGGGTGCCCGGCATTTTTGTCTCCTGGGTCGTCACGCCGATCGTGCTCGTCACGACCTTCATTTTTGGACAGCGCGTGCTGAAGATGTCGTCGCCGTCGCTGAACATGGTGATTTCGGCCGACATGTCGGTGTGCGGTGTTTCGGCCGCGATTGCCACGGCCGCCGCCTGCAAGGCCAAGAAGGAAGAACTTTCGCTGGCGATCGGCATGTCGCTGGTGTTCACGGTGATCATGATGGTAGCCATGCCGGCGTTTATCAGGTTCGTCGGCATGGACGAAGTGCTCGCCGGAGCCTGGCTGGGCGGAACCATCGATTCGACCGGCGCCGTGGCCGCCGCGGGCGCCGCGTTGGGCGATAGGGCCCTCGAGGTCGCGGCCACGGTCAAGATGATTCAGAACATCCTGATCGGCGCCGTGGCCTTTGGCGTGGCCGTCTACTGGGTGACGCGGGTCGAGAAGGATCCCAGCGCGCCGCGGCCCAGCCCCTGGGAAATCTGGCATCGCTTCCCCAAGTTCATCCTGGGCTTTGTGGGCGCGTCGCTCGTTTTCTCACTCTTGTTTGGCGCCTTGGCCGGCGGACCGGAGCTGGTCGACGCCACGATCGACGGATCGACCGCCACGCTGCGCGGCTGGTTCTTCTGCCTGGCCTTCGTCAGCATCGGGCTCGAGACGAACTTTCGTGAGCTTGCCCCCTACCTGAAAGGGGGCAAACCGCTGACGCTGTATCTCTGCGGTCAGGCCCTGAACCTGTGCTTGACGCTGCTCATGGCCTGGCTGATGTTTCGCGTCGTATTTCGCAACGTGGTCGACTGAGCACTTCACCGGCGAGTAGCTTATGCAATCGGGCGCTACCCAATCGGCCGCGTCGCTGCGTGCCTTCCGCGGCTACGGCGCACTGGGCCTCTGGAGCGGCGCGATCGCGCTGGTCTGGCTCGTCGGTCTACCCTGGTGGGCCCAGCGCGACACGATGCGCGAGCGCATCGAGTGGCTACAAGCTCGCCAGGTCGATCCTAGCGCCATGTACTACACCGAGCTGGAAGCGATGAAGCCGATCCTCCGGGAGCTCAATCGCCGCCAGGCCGGGCACGGTTATGAGCCAACAGGTCGCCCAGCTCGACGTTGAGGTTCATCGTGCGGCATGGGCGCAGTGTTGAAAGACCCACCTGGCCCTCGCGATGGTTGGTCGACGCGTTCTCGGGGGCACGAATCACGGCCGCGTGGAGTACGGAGCCTGGCCCGTGGCGGCTAGATCCGACCACGTCTCTAGGACCGATCTGGCCGGGCGACTAAACCACGCTGCCGATTCCAGCTCCCTTCGTTTCAGGCCGGACTGACGATTGCCGACGATCGCTCGCGTTTCCTCCGGGTTCCATAGGCCGTCCAGTCGGGAACGCGGTACGAAAACGGCGGGCGCCGCCCCTTCTGGAACGGGCAAATATGCCACTATGGGACTGCTGTTTTTGGCTTTTTCTCAATTATACTGTAAGGCTCGCTATTCCTTCTCGGATGGCCTCGCAGGTTGCCTTGCCCATGACGTTTGAACCTACCCATACACTGCCGGAGACGGCCACCAAGGGTCAAGCTTCGCAGTTCGTCGGTTTTCGACTTGCCGAGCAAGATTACCTGTTCCGAATTGAGCAGATTCGGGAAGTCGTCATCATCAAGCAAGTGACGCAGGTTCCACAGGTCCCCGAGTACGTGGAGGGCGTTGCCAATCTCCGCGGTACGATTATTCCCATCATCAACCTGCGGACACTGTTCGGACTTGAGCCGCGAGCGGCGGACGAGGATAGCCGGACGATTATCGTCACCGTGGGTCAGCGAAGCATGGGCTGCACGGTTGACTCGGTATCGCACGTCATGCGGATTGCCGACGAGCAGATTCGACCGGCTCCCGAAACCATTCACTCGGGAGGGGCCAGCTACGTCGCCGGCTTCGCACGAATGCAGGGCAGACTGATGATCGTCTTGGACATTAACGAACTGCTCGATCCCGAGAAGCTGAACCAGATCGATCCGGATGCCCTCCGCGACCTTGGCCGCCAGATGTGATGACCGGCGCGAGCGCCGATATACAGATCTTTTACCCTGTGATTAGCAACCGGAGCTGAACTTATGGCTCGTTCGAATGCGCGTCGCAATGTCGCTACCGCGCCCCCAAACGGCACTTCAAAACGAACGGCGACGGCCGGCATGGTCGAGGCACTCGATAAGTCACAGGCGATCATCGAGTTCGCGATGGACGGCACGATTCTCGGCGCCAACGACAATTTCTTGCGTTGCGTCGGCTACTCATTGCCAGAGATTCTGGGGCAGCATCACAGCCTGTTTGTCGACGATGCCAGCCGCAACAGCAATGAGTATCGAGAATTCTGGAATCGACTGAGCCGCGGAGAGTTCTGCGCCGGGCAATACCGCCGGCTGGGCAAGGGCGGGCGCGAGGTGTGGTTGCAGGCCACGTACAATCCGATCCTCGACGGCCAGGGTAAGGCGATCAAGGTGGTCAAGCTGGCAGCCGACGTCACTGCCGAAGCAACCGCGCGGCTCAAGGTGCAGCAAGAGCAAATGCGGCTCAAGCAAATGGTCGAGAACGCCACGGTGCGGATCCTGATCGCGGACCGCGACTTCAAGATCGTGTACATGAACCCAGCGTCGGTGCGGGCGCTGCGCGAGCTCGAACGCTTGCTCCCCTGCCGCGTCGACGAGATCATCGGCCAGCCGATCGACATTTTTCATAAACAGCCAGAGGTTCAGCGCAAGCTGCTCAGCGATCCGCGCAATCTCCCGCACAAGGCATCGATCCAGCTCGGTGACGAGATTCTCGATCTGAACGTCTCGGCAATCCGCGACGAGCGCGGCGAATACGTCGGCCCGATGGTTACCTGGGATATCATCACCGACCGGGTGCGGGCCGAGGAACGCGAGCGGCGGATGATCGAGGAGCAAGCTCAGGGCAAGCGTATCCTGGAAGAGAAAGTAAACGCGCTGATGCTGGTGGTTCAGGCCGCCGCCGAGGGGGATCTGACGCAGGAAGTCGCCGTGACCGGCGACGACGACCTGGGCCGCCTGGCAACCGCGGTGCGAAGGATGTTGCGCGACTTGCGAAACGTGATCGCCGAGGTGATCGAGGCCTCGCAACAGCAGAACGAAGGCGCGCGCACGATCGCCGAGAGCAGCGCCAACTTGAGCGACAGCTCTCAGACACAAGCGGCTTCAGTCGAGGAGATGACCGCGGCGGTCGAGCAACTCAGCTCGTCGATCAAGGTTATTTCGAACAATTCGGCCGAAGCCAACCTGCAAGCCGAAAAGACTCTCTCGCTGGCCAAGGGTGGCGGCGCCGCCACCTCCGAAGCGGTCAACGCCATGAAATTGATTCAAAAGTCGAGTGAGCAGATCAACGACATCATCCAGGTAATCAGCGAGATTGCCAGCCAGACAAACTTGCTGGCCCTGAATGCCGCGATCGAGGCGGCCCGCGCCGGCGAGCACGGCCTGGGATTCGCCGTTGTTGCCGACGAGGTGCGCAAGCTGGCCGAACGTTCCAGCGAGGCGGCCAAGGAAATCACGCAGCTTATCAAGGAGTCTTCGCGGCGCGTCAGCGAAGGCGCCGCCTTGTCGGAAAAGGTCGGCCGCTCACTGGCTTCAATCGTCGAGGAAGTTGAAAAGACCGCCGGGGGGATCGCGCGGATCGCCGCGTCGACCGAAACACAATCGGCAAGCGCCGTCCAAGTGCAGGCTGCCATCCAGTCAGTTTCGCACACCACGGAGTCCAACGCGGCCGCGGCTGAGGAGATGGCTGCCAGCGCCGAGGAACTGGGCGCCCAGGCGCAGTCCCTGCGCGATCTGGTAGCGAAATTCAAGGCATAGCGTGGCAATTTCAGGATGGATGTCATCGGGCGCGCGGCAGACTCGCGCGCGAAGTGACGAGGCGTTGCATGGTCGAGCAGGAAAAGCTGTCGCCAGTTCAATTTGGGCTGTTTCGTGATTTCATTTATCAGAACAGCGGCATTCGCGTCGAAATCTCGAAGATCACGCTGGTCACCAACCGCGTTCGCCGCCGGCTGAAAGCGACTGGTCTCGATAGTTTCGATGACTATTACAAGCTGCTGATCGCTGGCAGCGACGGCGAAGTGTCCAAGTTTCTGGATGCCGTCACGACCAACGAGACGTCGTTCTTTCGCACGCCCAAGCACTTCGAGTGGTTTCAACACGAGTTTCTGGCGGAATTCGCCGCAAAGACGGGTCAGCCGCGCCGGCGCCCGCCTGCGAGGGTCTGGTCGGCCGCGTGCAGCACCGGGGAGGAACCTTACTCGTTGGCGATGTGCGTCCTGGAAGCGCCCGCCTTCACAACGGGACGCCCGGCAACGATCTTGGCAACCGACATCAGCGCGCGGGCACTGGATGTCGCCCGCCAGGGGGTTTATCAGCAGCGAGCGGTTGAAGCACTGGAGCCGCGCCGCAGATCGCGGTGGTTTCGAGCGTCCGCCGACGGCATGACATACACGGTGCGTCCCACGGTGCAGGAGCTCGTTGAGTTCAAGAGCCACAACTTGATGAATCCGCTGGCAGAACCGCCGTTCGACTGCATATTCATTCGCAACGTGCTGATCTATTTCGACCGCGCATCGAAACTGCAGGTGGTCCGCTTGCTGATCGACTCGCTTGCGCCAGCGGGATATCTGGTGGTTGGTCCGTCGGAAGGCATTTACGACATGCTCTCGCCCCTCGTTAAGAGGTCGACGTTCCTGTATCAAAAGGCGCCGTGATTGGAGATGGGTCGAGGGATTAACGATGTCTGATGAGTCGGATTTTCTGTCGGGTATTCCGGCCGACGAATTGGCGAGCTACTTGCAGCTGTACCTCGACGAGACGTCGGAACAGCTCGATGCGCTCGTCGAAACTCTGCTAGTGCTCGAACAGACTCCCGCGAGCGGTGAACACCTGAACGAGGCCTTTCGACTGATTCATTCGGTGAAGGGCTCGTCGGCGATGATGGGGTTCGAGAGTATTACCGCGCTGACGCATCATCTCGAAAACCATTTCGAGCGGTTACGTTCCGGCCTGCGGACGCTCGACAGCGAAACCATGGGGCTGATCCTCCGGTGCATCGACTTTCTTCGCGACTGCCAGGGGCAAATGCGCAGCGGCCAGCCGTTGGCAAGTGCGCCCGAGCTGCTGGAGGAGTTGGGGCGATTGAACGCGGCGACCGAGGCCAGCGGGCCCCCCGCCGCGCGCCCGCAGCCCCCCGCCCCGCCAACCCCGTCGGTGCCGGCAGCGTCCGAGAGCCTCGCACCCGAAAGCGTCGCGCCCGCGCCGGCGGCCGGCGACCAGCACGATTACCGCATCACCGTGCGTTTCAGGTCCGACCTGCAACTTGTGGATCTCAAGGCCGAGCTGATTTGCAATCGGCTGAGCGAGTTGGGCGAGATTCGCGGCGCGCTGCCGCCGATGACGGAGCTCGCACAAACCAGCGAGACGCGCTGGATGCAATTACTCGTGGTCAGCGAGCATGATCCTGCGGAGTTGCACCGCGTAGCGGAGGTCGAGGGGGTGGAGACGGTCGAGGTGGTCGAGGCAAGTGGCTTCGACTACCAGGAGCCGGTAGCCAGCGCCGCCCAAGAACAGCCGGCCACCCCGTCGACGCCAAACGGCGCAGCTGCCCAGCCAGCAGCAGCCCCCGACGCGGAAAACATCGAGACCAAGTCGCGACCCAACGAAACCGTCCGGGTCGACATCGGCCGGCTAGATGACCTGATGAACCTGGCAGGTGAACTGGTCGTCAGCAAGGCCCGCTTCACTCAATTGGCGCGGCGGATGAGTCCAGCGTTCCAGAAGGCCAGCATGACGGGGCATGCGCGAGCCCTGGGAGAGACCCTGCGACGCCTGCTTGAAGGCGTGGAACAGGCAGCCAGCGAGACGCCGCTGGTGTCGTTGGCGGCCCAGCTACGCGAAGTCGAGGAAAGCATCGGTTTCATCGAAGAGCAATCGCGGCTGTGGGAACAAAGTCGCCGGCACTTCGGCCAGTTGACCGAGGCCATCGATCAACTGGCGCGCGTTTCGAAGGGCTTGCAGCGCGGCGTGCTGGATACTCGAATGGTGCCGATCGGGCCGCTATTCAACCGCTTCAAGCGCGTCGTCCGGGACATTGCCCAGGATCGCGGCAAGAAGGTAGTGTTGGAAATTCGCGGCGAGAAGACCGAGCTCGACAAGCGCATGATCGACGAGCTCGGCGATCCCCTGGTCCATCTGGTGCGCAATGCGATCGATCATGGAATCGAATCGGTCGAGGATCGGCTTCGCGCCGGCAAGTCGGAAACCGGAGTGCTACGTTTAGAGGCGGTGCACAGCGGCAATAGCGTCATCGTCAAAGTAACCGACGACGGCGCCGGAATTAGCATCGAGAAAGTCCGCGCGCGTGCTATCGAGCGCGGGCTGGTGTCGGCCTCGGCGGCCGCGTCGCTCAGTCACGCCGAGGTGTTGGACTTTATCTGGCGCCCTGGCTTCAGCACCGCGGAGACGGTTTCCGACATCTCTGGGCGCGGCGTCGGCATGGATATCGTCAAGACACGCATCATGGAACTCAACGGCAACACGACGATCGACGTTGTCCCGGGGCGTGGCACGACGTTCACGATCCGGCTACCGCTCACGCTGGCTATTATTCGCAGCCTGCTGTTTCGAGTGCGCTATGGAGTGTTCGCCGTGCCGATCGAAAATGTCCGCGAGATCGTCAGCGTGCCCGTCGAGCAGATTGTGACGATCCGGGAACGGCGGACGTTCGACGTGCGGGGCGAGTTCATCCCGCTGATCGGGATCGACGAAATCTTCGACTGGCACAATGTCGATTACGGACACGGGGCCCAGACGACGTCAGAGGGCGACATTCCGCGGCAGGTGAACGTGGTAATCCTTGATTCGGCGTCGCGCACCGTGGGATTACGGGTAGACGAACTACTGGGCGGTCAGGACATTGTCATTAAGTCGCTGGCCGATAACTTCAGGCACATTCGCGGACTATCTGGAGCCACGATTCTGGGTGACGGCGCGGTGAGCCTGCTGTTGGACGCGGGAGCGACGATCGAAATGGTGCACGATCGGGAGAGTCGCGAACGCCAAGGACATCCCGCGCCGGCTTCCCTTTGATTCGTCAGCAAGGAATGCAGGGCACAATGTTGAATCAAAATCAGCTCGATTCGTTGACCGCCATCTTTCAGGAGGGCGCCAAACACGCGTCTGAGGCTTTGTCGCGCTGGATCGGCCGGCCGACAGAATTGATTGTTCAGCGCGTCGTGCTGCTGGCACTCGCCGATGCCGCCGCGGTGCTCGGCATTGCCGACGAACCCATCAACGCCTGCGTCATGGGTGTCGCGGGGAGACTCACCGGCCGATTGATGCTGGCCTTCGACGATCGCAGTGGCTGGGCGCTCACCGAGTTGCTTACAATGCGACCTTTGGGTTCCGCAAGCGAGTGGAGTGAGCTCGAGCGGTCGGCAGCGCTCGAAACGGCCAACATCGTCGGCTGCAGTTACCTGAATTCGCTGTCGCGTTATTTGTCGCGCTCGGGCCCCGACGCCGACTTGCTACCCAGTCCGCCAGAGTACGTGCGCGACTATGCCTATGCGATTCTCGAGTCGGCCATGCTGGATCAGGCGCTGCATTCAAACACGGTTCTACTGACCGAAACCGATTTTCATCTCGAAGGCACGCCCGCCACTTGGAATCTGCTGTTTCTCCCTGACGATTCAAGCGTGCATGAGCTGCAAGGATTAGTTTCGTGACCGCGGACCGCTTGAGTGCATCCTTGCCCCCCGCCGAGACGCCAATCCTCGTGGCCATGGGAGCCA
>CAZPED010000020.1:0-14800 GCA_964585335.1 uncultured Planctomycetaceae bacterium
GCTGGGCGTCGAGGTGCAAGAGATCGCCGATACATTGCGCGTGGCCGTCGGCGGCGACGACCGCGTATCGCGCTACCACGACCCGGCGGCCGACGACACTTACGACGTCGAACTGCGGCTCGTGGGTATCGACCGCGGCAGCCGCGATGCCATCAGCCAGTTATACGTGCGCACCAAGCCGCAAGAGCGCGCCGACGATGGTCCCTCGCCCGAGCCGAAAAAGCAAGCGCCAGCGGCGCTGGTCCGCTTGGACAACGTCGTGCACTTTCAGTACGCGGAGACGCCGCCGCGCGTCGATCGCGTCGACCGCCAGCGCATGGCCGCGGTTCGCGCCAACCTGGCCCCCGGCTACGCTCTGGCCGACCGCATCGAGGCTTTTCGCCAGGCCGCCACGGAAATGGGCTTGCCGCCGGGGTTCAGCACCCGGGTTTCGGGGCGCGGCCGCGAATTGGAGCGCACGTTTCAAGATTTTGGCTGGACGTTTGCCCTGTCGTTCATTTTCATGTACCTGGTGCTCGCGGCGCAGTTTGAGCACCTGGTACATCCGCTGACGATCCTGGTATCGCTGCCGCTGGCCATTCCCTTCGGACTGATCAGCCTGCTGCTCGGCGCCGAAACGCTCAATCTCTACTCCGCCCTGGGCATTCTGGTGCTGTTTGGCATTCTGGTGCTGTTTGGCGTGGTGAAGAAAAACTCGATCCTGCAGGTCGACCATACCAATCAGCTGCGCGCTCAGGGCATGGATCGGTTAAGCGCCATCTTGCAAGCTAACCGCGATCGTTTGCGGCCCATTCTGATGACCACGATCGCCTTCGTGGCTGGCATGTTGCCCCTGCTGATCGGCACGGGTCCCGGCGCCGAAGAGCGCCGCTCGATCGCCGTCTTGGCCGTGGGTGGCCAGACGCTGTCGCTTATGCTGACGCTGCTGGCCACGCCAGTTGTTTATTCACTGTTCGACGACCTGTCGCAATTGCTGGGCCGCCGACGCCCTGCCCTGCCAGAACTGCAACCGCTGCCGCTGCCCGCCAGTGCAGCGCTGCGCGGCGAACCCGCCATGGCCCAACCGATCCTTTACAAGTCGGCGCTCGATGTCTCGGCGCCTCACTTGGAAAGCTAAAAATGCGGCCGGACGTGCCGCCCGAGGTAATTGTGCTCGCGAAGGTCAGCCTGCGATGCCAAAAACCGTCAGCGACCGAGGGCCGTGGGCGCCGATCACGAGCGATTGTTCGATGTCGGCCGTCTTCGATGGGCCCGAGATGAACAGCCCCAGACTGGACTCTCCCAGGCCAACGCGGGCATAGGCCTCGTGCAGGTTGTGAACGATCTGGTCGGTTCTGATCACCAGGGCCAGATGCTGCACGATGAAGTAGGCCGCCCGATGCTTGAGCTGCCGGTCGGTCACCCAGATCGCGCCATTTTCGGCCACGCCGAACTCGCCCGGCAGGACGGCCCAGTCCAGGGTTTCCAGAGCATGCGGGTCGTCGAGGGAGTCCAAATCGACGGTCGCCGCGATCTGCGGCACTTGCGAGACGATTTGCCGGTCGGGGACAAACGTTGGCAGCGCAGCCATCGCCGCGGCCAGCTCTTCGCCAGACCGCAGTGGCACGAACTTGCCCCCCACCGCCTCGATCATTTGCCGAAACTGGGCGAGCGGATCGGCGTAGCGAATCCATTGCCCTGCCAGGTCCGACAGCGGTCGACCTTCGAGCCGGCAGCCACGAATTGAATTGAGAATGTCGTCCCTACTGGACATGGCGCCGCCGCTCGTACTGTTGACGAAAACTCTCCGCCGGCGGCTCGGGCAACTCGCGTTGCCGTCCCCAGGGATTCAGCCGGTTGTAAATCGCCCAGCGAGGCAGCCGGGGCAGCAGCCAGCGCGCGGTGTTCCCCGCCGTGCGATACAGCCACGGTCGTTGAAAGACAAAACTCGTGGCCCGCATCGCCAGCCGCTTCGACAGCGGAATCAGCCCGCGTACGTTCAGCTCGCGCCGCCAGGTCAGCAGCTGATGGTGAAGGTCGATCTTTACCGGGCAGACGTCGGTGCACGATCCGCACAGGCTGCAAGCATGCGGCAGGCTGTGGTAGGCGGCCGCGTCGCGCGCCGGCCCCAGTATCGAGCCGATCGGCCCGGGCACCGAAGTCTGGTAGCTGTGGCCGCCGCTGCGGCGGTAAACGGGGCAGGTGTTCATGCACGCCCCACAACGAATGCAATGCAGCGAGCGGCGAAACTCGTCACTGGCCAGAATCGCACTGCGGCCGTTGTCGACCAGCACGATGTGCAACTCGCCGCCCGGCCGGGGCCCATGAAAATGCGAGGTGTAGGCGGTAATCGGCTGCCCCGTCGCCGAGCGGGCCAATAGCCGCAAAAACACGCTCAAATCCTCGCCGCGTGGAATCAGCTTTTCCAGCCCCATCGAGGCAATGTGCAACTTCGGCAGCGATACGCCCAGGTCGGCATTGCCTTCGTTCGTGCAAACCACCAGGCCCCCGGTGGCCGCGATGCCGAAGTTGACGCCCGTCAGCCCGGCGTCGGCCTGCATGAACTTCTGCCGCAAGTGCTGCCGGGCCGCTTCGGCCAGATAGTTCGGGTCGGTGGCGCCGGCCTCGGTTCCCAGGTGCTCGTGAAAAATGCGGCCGACGTCCTCTTTCTTCTGGTGAATGGCCGGCAGCACGATGTGGCTGGGCGGCTCGCCGGCCAGTTGCACGATCCGCTCGCCCAGATCCGTGTCGACCACCTCGATGCCATGTCGCTCGAGAAACGGATTCAGATGACATTCTTCGGTGAGCATCGACTTGCTTTTGACGAGCTTCCGCACATTGTGACCGCGCAGTATGCCCAGCACGATCTCGTTGTGCTCGGCCGCGTCGCGGGCCCAGTGCACCACCGCGCCGCGGCGCGTCGCCTCGCGCTCGAACTGCTCCAGGTAGTCGGCCAGGTGCGAAACCGTGTGTGCCTTGATCGCCGAGGCTCGCTCGCGGAGCTGTTCCCATTCGGGCAACGACTGCGCGGCCTTGTCACGCTTGAAGCGAACGAACCACAGCGTCTCGTCGTGCCAGGCCGCACGGGAGCGGTCGGCGATGAACTCGGCGGCGAGCGGAGCGTGGTTCATACAGAATGCCCCGCCAGGATTTCAGCCACGTGCATTACCCGCAGCGGCTTGCGTTGCCGGCGGATGAGTCCCTGCAAGTGCATCAGGCACGACATGTCGTTGGCCGTCAGCACCTCGGCGCCGGCCGTTTCGTGGTCGTGGATTCGATCGAGCCCCATCATGGCCGACACGGCTTCTTCGGCCACGGCGAAGGTGCCGCCAAAGCCGCAGCACTCGTCGGCGCGTTTGAGTTCGACGAGCTGCACGCCCTGCAACTGCTCAAGCAGCTGGCGTGCCTTGCCGTAAGGCGGCTCGACCCGCTCGCTCGAACTGGCCAGCCGCAGCTCGCGCAGTCCATGGCAGCTTTGGTGCAGCCCCACGCGGTAGGGAAACTCGTGGCTGAAGTGGTCCACCTTGGCCACGTCGACGAGAAACTCGCAGAGCTCGAAGGTCTTGGCCTTCAGCTCGGCAAAGCCGGCGCGGCCTTCCAGGTACTCGTCATAGTGGCAGCGCACCATGGCCACGCAGCTGCCCGAGGGGGCCACCACATAGTCGTAGCGGCCGAAGATCTGCAAAAACCGTTCGGCCAGCGGCCGTGCCTGGTCGGTGCAACCGGTGTTGGCCATCGGCTGCCCGCAGCAGGTTTGCTGGGGCGGAAACTCGACCCGATAGCCGCGCGCTTCGAGCAATTCGAGAGTCGCCATGCCGACCTGCGGGTAAAGCTGATCGATGTAGCAGGGAATAAAGAGCCCGACGGTTTGCATGCGGGTGGGAACAGATCCGGTGGGAGCGGCACAAACCTCAGTATAGGCCCGGCAGCGGCCGCAGGGAATGCGCTGAAGCAGGGGCCAAAGCGGCGTCGGCGGGGGCGGAGTGGGACGGCTAGAACAGCTCGGTCAGCGGCCGGCCTTCTTCCATCAGGTGGAACGGCCGACCTTCGCGATCGCGGGCCATCAGGTCATCGATTCCCAGGGCATGAAACACGGTGTGGGCAATATGTTCGGCCCCCACCGGGTTGTCGCGCGGGAATTCGGCTAGCTTGTCGCTCGAGCCGTAGACCTGGCCGCCCCGTATGCCGCCGCCGGCCAACAGAATCGACATGCAGTGGGTCCAATGATCGCGTCCCGCGCCGCCCGCGCCTCCCGAGCGGGGATCGCCGACCTTGGGCTTGCGTCCCATTTCGCTGGAAACGATCACCAGCGTTTCGTCGAGCATGCCGCGCTCGTGCAAGTCGGCGAGCAGCGCCGCGTACGGCCGATCGAATTCGGGGAGCAAGCGGTCTTTCAGACAATTGAAGTTATTGCCGTGAGTGTCCCAACCGCCACCGCTCTTGCAGAGCGTGTCGAGCTCTTTGTCGCCCTTCCAAAAGACCGTGACAAACGGCACGCCGGCCTCGACCAGTCGCCGGGCCATCAGCATCGACGTCGCGTTGATGCCCGGACCGTATTTCTCGCGCACCGCCTCGGGCTCGGCCCGCAGGTCGAAGGCGGCCTTGGTTTTCTGCGCCGTCAGCAGCGAAAAGGCCTTGTACTGGTGCTTGCGATACTCCGAGACCACTTTGGCTTGCTCGGCCACGCGCTGGGCCCGGTCGATCTCGGCCAGCAGCTCGCGGCGGGCGAGCATGCGCTCGGGCGTCGCTCCGGCCTGCAGCGCCAGCGCCGGCACGCTGAAGTCGAGCGGATTCTCGCGCGTGCCGTTGACGAACAGCGGATCGTACTCGATGCCCAGCCGCGCCGAAAACTGGCCGGGTCGCGTGTACTCGGGAGCCCCTTCCTTGTGTGGCAAGGTAATCGCGTTGGGAAACTCGGGGTGCGGCGGACGCTTGAGCGCTACGACCGATGCCATCGAAGGCCAGTCGGTCTCGTACGGCGTGCGGGCATTGAGCAGCCGGTGAAACGAAGGATCGGGCGCATGCCCCGTCAGGTTGTAGTAGTAGCCGGCGTGATGGTCGCCCGTGCCGCGGCGAAAATCGCCCAGCGAGCGAACAATGGCCAGATGATGAGCCTGCTTGGCCGTATAGGGCAAGTGCTCGCACAGTTCGATGCCCGGAGCCGACGTCGGCTTGGGCTGAAACAGTCCCCGATACTCGAGTGGCGCGGCCGGCTTCATGTCCCAGAGGTCGATATGCGAGGCGCCCCCGGAAAGCCAGATCATGATGGCGCTTTTGGCCACCTTGCGGCCCGGGCGGCCGGCTGCCTCGCTGGTGGCCGCGGCCGCCACGCCTGCCAGGTTGGCGCCAAAAAAGCCCAAACCGCCAGCGACCAGGAAGGTCCGCCGATCGAATGGAAAATGACCGCGGTGTTGCAGTGCCATGCAGGGCTCCAAGAGCTTTACTCGGGGCGTCCCCATTCTGGCCGATAACACGCAACGCATCAACCGAGTTTTGTGCGTCAGCGACCGGATTGGGCCGGCCGTGCAGCTACCCGTTGGCCGATTCTTCGACCAGCGACGCGGGAATATCGACCAGGCGGCTACGCAAGTACTCGCCGAGCCCCTTGGCTTGCGGATCGAACCGCGACGAAGCCGCCACGCCCTCGCCCAGCAGTCCCACTACGACGAAATTCAGCGCCAGCAGATTCGGCAGCTCGTAGCGACGGATGGCCAGCGCGCTGGCCTCGGGCAAGAGCAATCGCAAGCGATCGACCGTCAGGAATTCTGCCAGCCAGGCGTACTGCTGCGCGCTGCGCACCCAAAAACCAACGTTGGCATTACCACCCTTGTCGCCCGAGCGCGCGCCGACGATCGTCCCCAGCGGCAGGTGTCGCGTGGGCCCCCACTCGGCCGCCGCCAGTCGTACCGGCTGAACTTCGACTTTCACGTCGCTCGTCGGTGCCGTCGGCGGAATGTCTATGCGGCTGCCGTCTTCGAGCACAACGGCGTGCTGCGGGATGGCCGCCGGCACAAGCGCGGGCCAATAAATGCCCAGCGGGCTGGCCTCGCTTGGCGGAGCCGTGCAGAAAAAACCGGGATAGCTGGCCAGCGCCATTTCCACCACCGCCCCCGAAAACGCCCGGTCGACGAGCCCGGCGTCTTGACTTCTAGCGGTCACCTTCAGCAGCGCCACGGCCTCGTGATTCGCTGGCGCGTCGGGCTTATCGGTCCGGGCAAGCTCGACCTCGAACGAGTCGTACTTTTCGACAGGCAAGCTTGCGCGCAACGTGCGCTCAACCAGTGCGGCCTTCTCCTCGACGTCGAGCCCCGTGAGCACGAATGTCGCCTGGTTTCGGTAGCCGCCCAGATAGTTCAAGCAAACTTTCACGGTTGGAGGCGCCGGCTCGCCGCGCGTGCCCGACAGTCTGACCTGGTCGGGCCCCGCTTGTTCGAGCCGAATCGTGTCGAACCGCGCGGCCACGTCCGGGTTCAGGTACCTGGGTTCATCGATTTCGTACAGCAATTGCGCGGTCACGGTGCCGACCGATACCCGGCCCCCGGTGCCGGGGTGCTTGGTGATCAGGCTGGAGCCGTCCTGGTGAATCTCGGCGATCGGAAAGCCTGGCCGTTCGAGCCCGGGCACTTCGCGGAAGAAGGCGTAGTTGCCGCCGGTGCACTGGGTTCCGCATTCGATCACGTGCCCGGCAGCCACAGCGCCGGCCAGGCGATCCCAATCGTCGCGCTGCCAGCCAAAGTGCCAGGCGGCCGGCCCCACCACCACCGAGGCATCGGTCACTCGCGGACAGACGACGATTTGTGCTCCCTGCCGCAGCGCCTCGACAATGCCCCACGCTCCCAGATAAGCGTTGGCCGTCAGCGGTTTGGCCTTCAGCGAGCTGAGCGGTTGGCCGGTGTCCAGATGCTTCAGCGGGTGGCCGCTCTGCTGGAGCTCGGCCAGCCGAGGCAACAAGTCATCCCCCTCGACGTGCAGAATCTTCGCCTTGAGCCCGAGCCGATCGCACAGCGCGCGCAAGTCGGCCGCCAAGGCCGCGGGGGCCAGTCCGCCAGCATTGGTCACAATCTTAACGCCTCGCTGGAGCGCCTCGCCCAGCACGTCCTCCATTTGCTTGAGAAACGTGACGGCGTAGCCGCGCGCGGGATCTTTTTGGCGCGACTTCCAGAGAATGAGCATCGTCAACTCGGCCAGGTAGTCGCCGGTCAGAAAGTCGATCGGCCCGCCGGTCACCATCTCGCGGGCGGCCGCCAGCCGGTCACCGTAAAAGCCCGAGCAGTTGGCGATGCGTACAGGACCGGGCATGAGGAGTGCCTTTCGCGAACTACTTACGACGCTTCCTGAATTACGGCCAGCACGGCCCCCGACTCAACATGCTGCCGACTGGCCACGCGCAGCTCGGTAACCGTGCCCGCGTGGGGGGCGGCAATCCAATGGTGCACCTTCATCGACTCAATCACCAGCACCACGTCACCCTCGGCCACGACGTCGCCGACCCTGGCCTTCACCTCGTGCACCACTCCCGGCAGCGGCGCCACCAGCGAGCCGGCCTGCCGTTGCTCCGTTGGCAGCGGAAAACGGGGCACTTCGACGAGCGCCGACGAGCCCAGCGGGCTGTCTACGTAATAGTTTTCGCCCGATCGTTGCACGCGAAAAGTCCGCTCGATGCCGTCGATAGCCAGGCGCACCGCGTCCGGCAACGCCGACACGCACGTCAGGTTGCTCACGACTTCTCCCGCGACGCGCGCCCGCAGTCCCGCGCGGCCAAACTGGTACTCGACCTCGAGCTCCTCGAGTTCACCTTGAAACCGTGTGCGCTGCATTTGCGAAGAGTTGTTACGCCAGCCGGAAGGGGCGGCCCTCAGCACTTTGGCTTCGGCGCGCCTGGCGGCTTGTCCGGCCAAGGCCGCCGCCAGTGCGTGCATGCGCTCGGCGGCAACTCCGCCCAGCGGCGCCGCCAAGGCCTGGGCGTCATGGCGCTCGAGAAAATGCGTGTCGATCTGGCCACTTAAGAACTCGGGATGTCGCAGCACCCGCACCAGCAGCTCCCGATTGGTGCACAATCCGTGTATCTCGGCGCTTGCCAGGGCCTGGCTGAGCGCCCGGGCGGCCTCGGCGCGGGTTGCCCCATGTGCTACGACCTTGGCCACGAGCGAGTCGTAATACGCGGGCACAATGCCCTGGTCGTCGATTGCCGCATCGACGCGCACCCCCGCATCGCGCGCAAACGCCAAACGATGGAACGCGCCAGCCGACGGCCGGTAGTCGTGCCGCGGGTCTTCGGCGCACAGCCGCGCTTCGATAGCGTGGCCCACCAGCCGGACAGACCGCACTTCTTCGGTCAGCGGCAATCCGCTGGCCACTTGCAGCTGCACGCGCACCAGGTCCAATCCGGTGACGCACTCGGTCACGGGGTGTTCAACTTGCAGCCGCGTGTTGACTTCCAGGAAGTAGAACTTTCCGCCAGGCCGCAGCAGGAATTCGACGGTTCCGGCATTCACGTAGCCAATGGCCTGGCCGGCTCGCACGGCGGCCGCGGTCATTTCCTCGCGCAGATCGTCGGTCACGGCCGGTGAGGGAGATTCTTCGATCACCTTCTGATGGCGGCGTTGAATCGAGCATTCGCGCTCGAACAAGTGCACGACGTTGCCGTGCGCGTCACCAAAAATCTGCACTTCGACGTGCCGCGCTCCTTCGACGTACGGTTCGACAAAGACGGTCGCATCGCCGAAGGCCGCGCCCGCCTCGGAGCGCGCCGCGGTCAGCAGGGCAGCAAACTCACCGGGCTGGCGCACGATGCGCATGCCGCGGCCGCCGCCACCGGCCGACGCCTTGACCAGCACGGGCCAGCCCAGCGCCTCGACTTCCTTGAGCACCTGCTCGGCCGAGCGCTCGCCCACGTCAACGCTGGGCAGCACCGGCACGCCGGCCGCTTGCATGCGCCGTTTAGCCTCGATTTTCGAACCCATGGCGGCAATCGCCTCGGCCTGCGGCCCGACAAACGTCATACTGGCCGCCGCGCAGGCCCGGGCAAAGTCGGCATTTTCGGCCAAAAAGCCGTAGCCCGGGTGCACCGCGTCGGCGCCTGCGCGCTGCGCCGCGGCCAGCAGCTTGTCGATCGACAAGTACGATTCCGCCGGCAAGTTGCCCCCCAAGCCAACTGCCTCGTCCGCCTCCTGGACGAACGCCGCCTCGCGGTCGGCGTCCGCAAACACGGCCACCGTGGCAATACCCATTGCCCGGCAGGTTCGCATGATTCGCCGGGCAATCTCGCCGCGGTTGGCAATCAGAAGTTTCTCGATCGTGGTAGCACTCATGCGGGCAATCAGCTGCCTGGCTAGGCGAAAAGTCACTTACATTCGAAATACGCCGTACCGCTCGGCCCCGCGCACCTCGGCCGAATGCGCGGCCGACAGGGCCATGCCCAATACCGTGCGCGAGTCGCGCGGGTCGATAATGCCGTCGTCAAACACCTGGCCGCTTGTGAACGTGGCCAAAGATTCCTTCTCAATCTGGTCCTCGACCGCCTTGCGCAACATCGCGTCTTGCTGCTCGTCGAACGGCTTGCCGGCCGCGTGGGCGGCCGCCCTGCGCACGAGCGACATCACGCCGGCCAGCTGGGCCGGCCCCATCACGGCGGTCTTGGCATTCGGCCAAACGAACACGAACCGCGGCTGATAGGCGTAGCCGCACATGCCGTAATTGCCAGCGCCGTACGAGCCGCCCACTTGCAGCGTGACATGAGGCACCGTGCTGTTCGACACGGCGTTGATCATTTGCGCGCCGTGCTTGATGATGCCCGCCTGCTCGTACTGTTTGCCCACCATGTAGCCGGTGACGTTTTGAATGAATACCAGCGGCACGCGGTTCTGATTGGCCAACTGAATGAACTGGGCTGCCTTTTGGGCCTCGGCCGAAAACAACACGCCCTGCTGGTTCGCCAAAATGCCAATCTCGTAGCCGTATAGCGATGCCCAGCCGGTCAACAGGTTCGTGCCATAGGCAGGCTTGAACTCGTGAAAACGCGAGCCGTCGACAATGCGGGCAATGATCTCGCGCATGTCGACCGGTATTTTCAAGTCGGCCGGCGCCAGTCCCAGCAGTTCCTCGGCATCGTACCGGGGCGGTTCAAAGCCCTCGGCCGGCGCTGGGCCCAGCTTCTTCCAGTTCAGGTTGGCCACGATCTCCCGGCCAATCCGCAGCGCGTCCAGTTCGTCGTTGGCCAGGTAGTCTGACAGTCCGGACACGCGCGAGTGCATTTCGGCGCCGCCCAGTTCCTCGTCGTTCGATTCCTCGCCCGTGGCCATCTTCACCAGCGGCGGCCCGCCGAGGAACACCTTGGCCTGGTTCTTGACAAACACGCTGTAGTCGCACATGGCCGGAGTGTAGGCGCCGCCAGCCGTCGAGTTGCCGAACACCAGCGAAATCGTCGGAATGCCCGCAGCCGAAAGCTGCGTAAACAATCGAAACGACGCCCCACCGGGCAGAAAGATCTCCGACTGCCGCGGCAAATCGGCGCCCCCCGACTCGGTCAGATTGATGTGCGGCAGCCGGTTCTGCAGGCAGATGTCGAACCCGCGCATCGACTTCTTGAGCGTGTATGGGTTCACCGCGCCGCCGCGGACCGTCGGGTCGTTGGCGTTCAAGTAGCACTCGACACCCGAGACAACGCCGATGCCGGCCACGACCGACGCGCCCACTTCGTAGTCGGTGCCCGAAGCGGCTACGGCCGAGAGCTCCAAAAACGGCGAGTCGCGGTCGATCAGCAGCTCGATGCGCTCGCGGGCCAGCAGCTTGCCGCGCTGGTGGTGCCGGGCCGCCATCTTCTCGCCGCCGCCGGCGCGAGCCGCGGCCAGCAACTGGTCGAGCTGCCCTAGTTGCTCCAGCACCGACTGTCGATTAGCGCGATATTGCTCCGACCTGCTGTCGAGCCTCGAAGGGAGAATTTGCCGCACCGCCCACGGTCTCCTCAACTCGCCGCCTGGTTCGATTCCGCCGCCACCGAGCTTGTCAGCCCTTGCCCCGCGCCTCGCGCCGCTTTAGCGGGGCGGCGCAATGCCTTCAAACTTGGCAATGATGCCCATCATGATCTCGTCGGCACCGGCGCCAATCGACATCAGCCGCGAGTCGCGGAAGTAACGGGCCATGGGATATTCTTCCATGTAGCCCATGCCGCCGTGGAACTGCAGACAGGTGTCGGCCACTTCGCGGGCCAGCCGGCCGGCCTTGAGCTTGGCCATCGACGCTTCGCGCGTGTAATCCTCACCGCGGTCCATCAAGCGGCCGCAGTGATAACACATTTGGCGGAGGAACTCGACTTCCGAGAGCAACTCGGTCAGCTTGAAGTAGATCCACTGGTTCTCGATCAGCGGCTTGCCGAACGTCTTGCGGCCGCGGCAATACTCGATCGTCATCTTGAGGATCTTGTGGGCCGAGGCGGCTGCCCCCAGGGCGCTCACCAGCCGTTCGTTCTGAAACTGCTGCATCTGGTAGATGAAGCCTTGCCCCTCTTCGCCAATGCGGTTGGCGACCGGCACGCGCACGTTATCGAAAACCAGCTCAGCCGTGTCGCTGGCCCAGTTGCCCAGCTTCTTGAGCTTCTTGGCCACTTGGAAACCCGGCGTGTCAGTGGGCACGACGATCAGCGACATGCCCTTGTAGGTCGCGCCGGGAGACGTGCGGGCCAGCACGCAGATCCAGTCGGCCTGCACGCCGTTGGTGATGTACATCTTGCTGCCGTTAATGACGTAATGGTCGCCGTCGCGCTCGGCCTTGGTCGCAATCGAGGCCACGTCCGAACCGGCGCCCGGCTCGGTCACCGCCACCGAACACACTGCGTCGCCGCGAATGGCCGGCTCGAGGTACTTTTTCTTTAGTTCGTGCGAGCCGTACTGGCACAGGGCGGGCGTGGCCATGTCGGTTTGCACCCCCATGGCCATGGGAATGCCAGCGCACTTTACGCGCGCCAATTCTTCGGCCAGCGCCATGTTGTACCAGTAGTCGGCTCCCATGCCGCCGTACTCGACCGGGTAACTCAACCCGAGCAGTCCCAGGTCGCCCGCTTTTTTGAAGACCTCGTGCGCGGGAAAGATTTCGTCGGCTTCCCACTGATCGACGTAGGGGTTGATCTCCTGATCGATGAACTGGCGCACCGTCTCGCGAAAGAGCTGGTGGGCCTTGGTGAAACCGGTGCCGGGGATCACTGCTTCGGCACGCGCATCGAGCGCTTCGGTGGCCATGAGAACAAACTCCTGGGAAGGGCGGACTATCTGGTCAGCGGCCGATTCTATCCCAGTTTCAGGAGCGGTGCCAGGGACGCCCCGACGGGTGCGTGAGCAACCCGGGTAGGTCACACCCCATAGCTTTCTCCCGGAGAGCAAAATAGCCCGCCGCCCGTCTATACTTCCGGGATGAGCGAGCCTTGGTTCGACCTGTACCGACAGAGCATTCCGGCCGACCTGATCGGCCTGATTCCTGCCAGTGTTGCTCACGAGTGTTCGGCAATTGCCGTGGCACAACGACCGGACGGGACGCTCGTGCTGGCGGTTGCCGACCCCGGTGACATCCACAATCTCGATAAACTCCGGTTCTTTTTGAATCGCCAGTTCTCTCTCGTCCAGGCAACCCCGCAAGCGGTGAAGTTTGCCCTGATGAAGTACTACCCCGGCGAATGATTGCGCCTAGCGCTGCTGGGCGGACGGTCTCGGCCGCGCCGGCGCTCCGCGCACACCACTTCTCACGGCCCAGGCCGTGCTTTACGATTCACCCTTTGGCGACCGATCGCGCACGGCAACGAGCTGGCCTCGCCGTGCAGACCGGCCCGCTCCCTTCCTAGCGCTGTTCCCATCTGCCGCGAGGTTTCGATGAGTAGCTTTGAGACGATCCGGGTCGACGTGGACCCGCGCGGCGTGGGCCGCCTGACGCTCGACCGCCCCGATGCCAAAAACGCCATGTCGCAGCAGCTGATGCGCGAGCTGCGGACCGCCGCGTTGCAACTGGCCGCCGACCCGGCCGTACGGCTGATCGTGCTGACGGGCGCCGGCGAAGTGTTCAGCGCTGGCGGCGACCTCAAAGGCATGCAGCAACAGGCGACCAATACCCGGGCCGGCCGCACCGCCGACGCCGACGAATTCGCCACGACGCTGGTCGAGCTGAACAATTTGCCCAAGCTGCTGATTGGCCGCATCAACGGCTCGGCCTTTGGCGGCGGCTTGGGGCTGATGTCGATTTGCGACATTACGATCGGCCTGGCCTCAGCCACGTTCCGCTTGAGCGAAGTGACGCTCGGCTTGATTCCTGCCACGATCTCTCCGTTTGTCGTAGCCAAGATCGGCGTGCCCAACTCGCGCCGCATCATGCTGAATGCCCACAAGCTCGACGGCGCCGAGGCTTTTCGCCTGGGACTGCTCGACGTGGTCGCCGCGAACGTCGCTGAGCTCGACGCGGCCGCCGAGCGGGAGATTCAAGCGGCCCTGGTCTGCGCCCCAGGGGCCGTGGGCGACGCCAAGCGGCTGATCCAGTTTGTCAGCACGCACGATGCCCAGCAAAACCACGCCTACACGGTCGAAGCGCTGGCCGATGCCTGGGAAACCGAGGAGATTCGCGAAGGCATCGAAGCGTTCTTTCACAAGCGGAAGCCGCGCTGGCAAACCGGCTCCTAAACGCCGCCAGACGGATAATTATCGTAGCATCCATTCACGGGCCAAGGACCTTACGCCATGACTGCTTCCCGCGTGCAAACGCGCCTCGACGGAGCTCTGCTCTACGTCATTCTTAATCGCCCCGAGAAGCGCAACGCGCTTTCGCCCGACATGCTCGACGAAGTGGCCGCCGCCGTGCGCCTGGCTGATGCCCACCCCGAAGTGCGGGCGGTGATCGTGGCGGCCGAAGGTCCCATTTTTTCGGCCGGCATCGACCTGATGTCGCTGGCCGAAATGCAGGCCGAGGTCGAGGGGCTGAACCTGGGGCGCTGGCTGCGGCGATTTGCCACCCGGCTGCAGCATGCCCTCGACGAAATCGAAGCCACGGAAGTGCCGGTCATCGGCGCGCTGCACGGTCAGGTATTGGGCATGGGCCTCGAGTTGGCCCTGGCCTTCGACTTGCGTGTAGCTACCACCGACCTGACGCTGAGCATACCCGAGTCGCGCCTGGGGCTCGTGGCCGACGTCGGCGGCACCACGCGGCTGTCGCGCACTGTGGGACCCAGCCGCGCCAAAGATCTGCTGCTGACCGCCCGCGCCATTGACGCCCAGGAAGCATTGCAGTGGGGCCTGGTCAATCGCGTGGTGCCGGCTGCCGACTTGATGAACACGTGCGCCGAGCTTGGGCGGCAGATCGCTCAAAATGCGCCGCTAGCCGTCGGCATGGCCAAGCGCATCGTCGATCAAGGGGATGGCCTCGACAAGCACTCGCAAATGGCCATCGAGCGCTGGGCGCAAAGCCAGCTGATGGGCACCGAAGACGTGCAAGAGGCCGTCTTGGCCTTCATGCAAAAGCGCCCCGCGAATTTCCAGGGCAAGTAACTCACCCCAAACTGCCGACCACACCTCACGACCAAAGCCTGGTTATGCTCGAAAGCTCGCTTGCCAAGTCGTCGCTGCCCTCGATTGGACAGATGCTGTCCTGGATTCGCACCATTGTGGGCCACGGAGTGCGCCGCCCGGGCTATGCGCAGAGCCTGGCGGTCGAAGCTTGGCTGGAGCGCACGTTCAAGCAGCTGGGCCTGCAAGAGGTACGCCTGGAACGGGTGCCGGTGAACTATTGGGAGCCGACCCTCACGGCGCTGCAATTCGCCGCGCCAACGGCCGAGCTGCCTTGCTCGCCCGTG
>CAZPED010000021.1:0-14745 GCA_964585335.1 uncultured Planctomycetaceae bacterium
GCCGCCGCGGCAACCAGCACGCCAGCCTACTACCGCGACGTCAACGGCGACGGCGTGATTTCGCCGCGCGACGCGCTGCTGGTGATCTCCTACCTGCTCAATCCGCCGCCGGCGGCTCCCAGCGCCGCGCCGCAGGCGGCGCCTAGCGCGGCCCCCGCCGATGCCGAACTGGCCGCGGTGCCCTCGGGAGTAACCCCGGCAATGGTCGCCTCTTCGGCGGCAGCGATGACCGTCTCGCGCGTGGAAAGCCAGCTGCCCGTCTCGAACGCTTCCGTTCCTCCGCTCGCCGGTGCTGCGGGCAAGTGTGACGTGGTCGACCAGGCGCTGGCCGATCTAGACGCCAAGGCCACGGACGTCGACGATGTTGAAACGTCCTGGTTGACGGATGACGAGCAATGGCTGTAATTGATCGATCGGCAACGGCCGATCAATCATGGGCAATTGGTTGCGAGGCTCACGCGGCACAACTAGGATCACCTGCGAGCCGACTGGAAAATTGTGATTAGCTCCACGGCCAGCGCAAGGTGCCTGGCCACGCAGTTCTGAGATCGACTAGCAAGATTAGGCTGCCTTGAGATGATGTTGTACGCAAGCGACCGTCGCCGCAGATTGCACGGTGTTGAAGCAGGGCGTGGGTACGGCGGCCAGTTGGAAGTGCTTGAGTGCCGCCGGTTACTGACGGTTACCTCGTACAACATGTTGTATGCCGATGCCCGTAGCGCCGCGGCAACCTCCTTTTACGGTTCGGATCCGTCGGCCAAAGACGGCCCGCTGTCCAAAGTAGGTTACGACCTGTCGTTGCTGTATCAGGAGCAACGGGTGGGAGCCGCGGCGGGCGTTCCGATCGCTCCCTCGAACGCGGCGCTCAGCGTGTCGGGTGATCGTGTGCAGGTCGAAGTGCTGGGCCAGGGGAGCCTGACGGCATTCGAAATGCAGCTGACTGCCCTTGGCGGGCAGCAATTGATCAATTCCGGCATGCTCGTTACCGGCAGCTTTCCGATCAGCCGTCTCGATCAATTGGCGGCAATGCAGTCGGTCATCTTTGCCCGGCCCCTTTATCAGGCGCAGACTGCGGCAGGTTCGGTCGTTGACCAGGGCGATCAGGCCATGCGGTCGGACCTGGCCCGAAACACTTACGGATTTGATGGCAGCGGAGTCACCGTGGGGGTGATTTCCGACAGCTTTAACACGCTTACATACCCGGGCGGCGGCAGTGCCTTACAGCATGACATTCAAACCGGCGACTTGCCCGCCAACACGCAAATTCTTGACGATTTGAGCAGCGGTACCGACGAGGGGCGCGCACTAGCGCAAGTCGTGCACGACATCGCGCCCGGCGCGGCGATTCGCTTCGCCACGGGTTCGCATAGTCCGACTTCATTTGCTAACAACATTCGCGCGTTGGCCAGCGCGGGTGCGAGCGTCATCGTCGATGATGTTTTCTGGAACAATGAGCCCTTCTTTCAAGATGGTGTGATCGCCCAGGCAATTCGCGACGTCGTCAATGCCGGTGTGACTTATTTCACGCTTGCTGGCAACCACGGCGATGCATCCTACCAGAGCGCATTCAGTAACTCGGGTGTCGCCGGCCCGGGGGGCGGCGTGCTGCACGATTTCGATTCCGGTTCGGGCGTCTCCACGTTGCAGCACGTGCAAATTCCCGTGGGCAGTTCGGTACCGTTCAGCTTTCAATGGGATCAGCCGTTCCGCTCCTTGGGCGGCGCGGGGGCCACGAGCGATTTGGATTTTTATATTTTGGGCGCGGATAAGCAGACGGTCGTCGGCTCGGGCACAACCCAAAACATTGGCGGCGACGCGCTCGAGCTGACTCGTGTCAGCAACTCTGGCAATTTCGATTTCGACAATGACGGTCAGCCCGACACCGACTTTTACATCGAAATCGAACTGGTTTCGGGGCCTGCTCCCAACCTGATCAAATACATTGCGCTTGACAACGGAGCTCCGTTCGAGATTCTGGACTTCGCGACGCACAGCAGCACGGTCTATGGTCATGCCAACACCGACGCGGGGCGCGGAGTGGGAGCGTCAGCGTATTTCTACACGCCACAGTTCGGCACGTCGCCACCGCTGCTTAACGACTTTTCCTCGCTAGGCGGCACGCCCATTTTGTTCGACGCCAGTGGAGCGCGCCTTTCGACGCCCCACTTGACTGGCAGCCCACAATTGGTCGGTCCGGACAGCGCAAATACCACCTTCTTCGGCACCGATTTTCCGCAGGACTCCGACTCGTTGCCGAACTTTGCCGGCACGTCGGCCTCGGCGCCACACGTGGCGGCGGTCGCGGCGCTGATGATCCAGGCCGCGGGTGGACCCGGCACGTTGACTCCGCAACGCATCTACGACGCTCTCGAATCCACCGCGATCGACATCGTGTCGCGGCGGGGCCTGTTTTCCACCACCGTCGTTCCCATCGAGAACGGTGCCGGCATTGACAATTACAGTGGCCACGGACTGGTCGATGCCTTCGCCGCATTGCAACTGATACTGGCCGGCTTTGCCGTCAACGACGTCGCGCTGCTGGAAGGGGATAACGGCACCAGGAGTTTCGTGTTTACGGTGTCGACTCCCGTCGCGTTTAACTCGACAGCGACGGTGGCCTTTACGACCGCCGATGGCACCGCGCTGGCCGGTTCCGATTACCTGGCAACTTCTGGCACACTGACTTTTTTGCCCGGCGGTCCGCTGAGTCAGACCATTACCGTTCAAGTCATCGGCGACTATGAACTGGAACCGAATGAGACCTTCTTCTTGCGCCTCAGCGACGCTACGAACGCCAATATCACTCGCTCTGAAGGCGTGGGCACGATTCTCAATGACGATGTCGATCTTCACGTCAGCGACGTTTCGGTCGTCGAAGGCAACACCGGCACCCGCAATGCCGTGTTCACCGTGTACACGGTCGGATCGACCGACCGGACCATTTCAGTCAATTACACGACCGTCGATGACACGGCCAAGGCCGGCACCGACTATCAGCCGCGGGCCGGCCTGATCACTTTCGGCCCCGGCGGCGGTTCGTTCCAGGTGTCCGTGCCCATTCTCGTCGATCGCCTGAACGAATCGACCGAGAACTTCCGCCTGATCCTGGTCAATCCGACGAATGCCCACATTGCCGACGGCGAGGGCGTGGCTACCATCACCGACGACGATCCGCTGCCGTCGCTCTATGTGAACGACGTACACGTCACCTCGAACGAGTCCAACCAGCTCACCGCCATTTTTACCGTGGCGCTCGATACGCCCAGCGGGCAAGATGTCTCGGTGGGCTTTACGACCGCCGACAATTCCGCCATCGCCGGCACCGATTACCTGGCCTCGAGCGGCACGCTGGTGTTCGCCCCGGGCGTGACGACCCAGAACGTGACCGTTACGGTGATGAGCGGCGCGCTCTACTCGGGCAACAAGACGTTCTGGCTCAATCTGTTTTCGCCGCTGCACGCCACGCTGGGAGACGCGCAGGGCGTTGGCAGCCTGATCTTCGCCACGCCGCAGCCCACCGAGTTCATCATGGACGACGGCGACGGCGGCTACGGCCAGTCGTCCGGCTGGACCAATCTGACAAATACCCTGGCCTATGGGCTGGACTACAACTATCACGCGGCCGGCAATGGCAGCGGGCAGGCCACGTGGACATTTGCCAACATTCCCACGGGCAACTACCAGGTGTTTGCCAAGTGGATCGCCTTTTCGAACCGCGCCACGAACGCCCCTTATACGGTCTTCGACGGCGCGAATAACCTCGGCACCGTGCTGGTCAATCAGCAGGCGTTTCCCGCCGGCGAGCAGTCAAACGGCGTCACCTGGCAGAGCCTGGGCATGTTCAGCACCTCGACCGGCACGCTCTCGGTGC
This sequence comes from uncultured Planctomycetaceae bacterium, assembly GCA_964585335.1. Lineage (GTDB taxonomy): Bacteria > Planctomycetota > Planctomycetia > Pirellulales > PALSA-1355 > CAZPED01. The sequence goes on from CAZPED010000021.1 coordinate 3,872, forward strand.
GGCTGGGCGACAACGCCAATGGCTATGTGATTGCCGACGCCATTCGCCTTGTCAAAGATGGCATCACCCCGCAGCGGCCTGAAATGGACGTCGCGGCGCTGGCCCGGTCGATCACCTCGGGCGACGTTACGCCTGCGCTCGACGATGGCACCGACTATGGCGACGTTTCGCTGCTCAGCAGCTCGGTGACCCGCACGTTTACCATCTCGAACAATGGCAATGCCACGCTCAACCTGACGGGCAGCCCACGCGTGCAGATCTCGGGGCCCGCCGCGCAAGATTTCACCGTCGTGGCGCAGCCCACGGCAACGGTGGGCGCCGGTTATACGACGACCTTCCAGATCATGTTCGACCCCAGCGCCCTGGGGCTGCGGCAGGCCGTGGTGTCGATCGCCAATGACGACGATAGCGAGAATCCCTATACGTTCGTCGTCCAGGGCAACGGAGTCTCGCTGGGACCCACGCGGTGGATCGTGGACGACAGCAGCCCGGGCTTCACGCGCTCGGGCGCCTGGGAGACCAGCGTGACGCCAGGCGCCTACCAGGGGCAAATGCTTAGCGACACCGCGGGCGGCTCGGACTGGGCCAAGTGGGTCCTGGGTGGATTGGCGCCCGGCAAGTACGATGTCTACGCCACCTGGGCCCCCCAGGCCAACGCCGCCACGAACGCGGCATTCAAAGTGGCCGATGGGGCACAGAGCAGCTTCACGTCATTGATCAACCAGCGACAAGCGCCGGCAATTCCCGTCAATGGCACGAATTGGGCCTCGCTGGGTTCCATCGACTCCAGCAGCGGCACGCTGACCGTGACGTTGACCAACGCGGCCAACGGACCCGTGATGGCCGACGCGGTGATGATCGTTCGCCACGACGCGGCACTGGAAGAGCAGGAGCTGCTGGCACATAACGCGGCCCTGCCGCTGGACGTGAACGGCGACACCCGCATCACCAGCCTGGACGCGCTGCTGGTAATTTCCGAGCTGCTGGCTGGCGGCGACCCGCAGGCTTCGGCACTGGCGACCAGTTCGGCCGCGCCGGCCGGCTACTATCGCGACGTGAACGGCGACGGCGCTATTACGCCGCGCGACGCGCTGCTGGTCATTTCGTACCTCATCAATCCACCGGCAGCAGCCAGCGCGGTCGTTCCGTCGGCGGATACCGCGACCACTGTCCAATCCCCGCAACCCGACGCGGGACAATTGGCCGCCGTCGACGCGGCCGTGGCGATCATGAGTCACGAAGATCTCCCGGCCGATGACTCGGTGGGCAGCTACTTGCCGGTGGCGCCGGCCGTTGCCGCTTCGCCGGCAGGGGCAGTCGTGTCTGCGAACCCGTGGGCGGTCGCCTCGGTCTTTGATATCGAGGAAGACGACGACGAGGCTGCCGATTTGTTGCTAGACAGCCTCGCGGGCTGACCGGCCCCGGCACTTCTCTTGCCGCCCGGAATGGGCTATACCTGAGCGCTTCGGCGGGCCTTGCCGCTCGCCTGAAGGCCTTGGTTTTTCTTGAGTTGTCGAGGAATCGATCGGATGCCCACCCCCGCGCGTTTTGCACCGCTGAGAACCGAGATTGCCGGCGTGCCAGTCGACCAGTTGGCCCGCGAGTTTGGCACCCCCACGTTCGTTTACGACGCCGCCAAGATCGTCGAGCGGATTAACGATCTGCGGGCTTTCGACCACATTCGCTACGCGCAGAAGGCCTGTTCCAACCTGGCCGTGCTCGACCTGGCGCGCCGCAATGGCGTGTTGGTCGATGCCGTCAGTGCGGGCGAGATTCGCCGTGCCCTGGCCGCTGGTTACGCTCCGACGGGCGAGCCGGCGCCGATCGTCTACACGGCCGACATTTTCGATCGCGAAGCGCTCGACCTGGTGGTCAAGCTGGGCATTCACGTCAATTGTGGCTCGCCCGACATGATCGAGCAGCTGGGCCGTGTGGCGCCAGGGCGCCACATCACCTTGCGGCTCAACCCGGGGTTTGGCCACGGCCACAGCCAAAAGACCAACACGGGGGGCGAGCAATCGAAGCACGGCATCTGGCACGCCCAACTGCCCGAGTGCCTGCGGCTAGCCGATCATCATGGTTTGGGGATCTCGGGCCTGCACATGCACATTGGCTCGGGCACCGATCTGGAGCATTTGGCGCAGGTGTGCGGCGCACTGGAAAAAGCCGCCATTGAGGCTGGCCGCACGGTCACCACGATTAGCGCCGGCGGCGGGCTGCCGGTTCCCTATCGCGAGGGACAAACCTACGTCGACCTGGCCGCCTACTTCAAGCTTTGGGATGCCACGCGCAAACGTCTTGAAGACAAGTTCGGGCACAAAGTGAGCCTGGAGATCGAGCCGGGCCGCTACCTGGTGGCCGAGAGCGGTTACCTGGTCACCCAGATCTGTGCCATCAAGCGCATGGGGGCCAACACCTTCTACTTGCTCGACGCGGGGTTCAACAATCTGGCCCGGCCGATTCTCTACGGCGCGTACCATCCGATGTCGGTGGTGCCCTGTGGCGAAGGAGGCCCGACCCGGCAGTTGCACGAAGTCGTGGTGGGCGGCCCGCTGTGCGAGTCGGGGGACATCTTCACGCAGGAAGAAGGGGGCTTCGTCTGTAGCCGGCCACTGCCGGTGGCCGAAGTGGGCGAGTACCTGGTGATCGAGTGCGCGGGAGCTTACGGCTTTGTCATGGGCTCGAACTACAACAGCAAGCCGCTGGCCGCCGAGGTGCTCATCGACCAGGGGAAACCGCACCTGGTGCGCCGCCGGCAGACGTTCGAAGACATTGTCGCCGGCGAAATGATTCCCGGCCGGTAGCAATTGCGGCAACCGCTGGGGCTGCGGTCGCAAGTGTTATCTGCGAAAGTGTTTGCGTTCATTGGCTGCTCATCCCAAAACAGCGGAGTGCGGCGCTCGCCGCCAGCCACGCGGGGGCCGTCGTTTTGCCCCGGCGAATTACCCAATCAGCGGTTGGCCTTGTGCCGATTTCTCCCTATGATTGATTGACTACTAGCTGCCGCACTTGCACTTGCTTCTGAGGACGACGCTCCATGGCCAAACAGGGCCCGCGTAAGAAACTGCCGAAAGAACTGGCCGTCATCAACGCCGACAATTGCACCGGTTGCGAGGCCTGTTTGGAAGTTTGTCCGGTCGACTGCATCACGAAGATTCAGCAGTACGACAACATGTTCAATCTGCAGAGCTGGTGCCAGATTGACCTGGAGCGCTGCGTGGGCTGTGAGGTCTGCGTGCATATTCCCGGCAAGAAGACGAATCCCTACGACCTCAAGGTCTGCCCGTGGGATGCCATCGAAATGGTGCCGACCGAAACGGTGGCCCAGGTCGTGGCGCAAATCGGCGGCCCGCCGCAGTACATCTACGACAACTGGGATCGGCTGGTCGGCACGGCCCAGCACCTGGCTGAGCTCAAGGCCAGCACCGGCTGATTGGCTCGGCAACGGGCCGATCTGAATTAGGCTGCCGGGAATGGATCGGTCAGGGACCGGCGCCGTTTGCGGCTACTCGTCAGCCGCGGCCAGCAGCGCCGCTTGCATGTTCTCGTAACTCTCGCGCGCCAGTCGCTCGATGCCCGGCGCGTAGTCGAACACCTCGACGCTGACCCAGCCGCGATAGTCCACTTCGCCGAGCGCCTGGAAGATCGGCACGAAGTCGAGTTCGCCAAAGCCCGGCCCTTGTTTGTTGGGGTCGTTGGCATGGAAGTGTTCGAGCAGGCTGATGTGCCTGTGCACGAGCTCGGGAATCGGCACCGACTCGCTCGACATCGCCTTGCAGTCGAGAATCAGCCGGCAGCGCGGATGGCCGACTTTCTCGATCAGCCGCGCGGCCTCGGCGGCCGTGTTCAGAAAGTTGCCCTCGGCCGGCGCCAGCGGTTCCAGGCACAACGTCACGCCGGTCTCGTCCAGCACGTCGAGGCACTCGCTCACCACTTCGGCCGCGTAATCGAAGGCCTGCTGGGGCGTCACGCCGGGCAGCACGTTGCGCTGCAGCGGCGAGCCGAAAATCATTTTCGATCCGCCCAGGTCGCGGCACAGCCGGGCCAATTCTTGCACGTACTTGCCGGTGCGCTCGCGCACCTCGCGCTCGGGGCTGGTCAGGTGGAACCCCGTCGTCTTGGCCAGCAGCCAGTGCAACCCCACGACTTCCAGCCCCGCGGCCTCGGCTTGCCGCCGCACCTGGTCACGCTGGGCGGGGCTGACGTCGTAGGCCGTGGGCGCCAGCGTGAACGGCGCGATCTCGATGCCCGTGTAGCCGCACTGGGCGGCAAAGTCGAAGCCTTTTTCGAGGGGCCAATCGAGGAACGTTTCGTTGCAGATCGCGAATTTCATGGTTGCCAATCGAGGGATTTAAGCCAATCGAGAGATTAAAGCTGTTGTCGAGTCTTGCGGCGCTTCGGCTGGGGGCCCTTCAAATTGGCCAGCTTGCGGCCGTTGGCCGTGCTGGGCACGCTGACCAGCGGCTCGGGAGCGCCGTCGAGCGAATCGCCCGGAGTGATTGCGTCGAGTCGGGCCTGCACGCGAGCGGCGTATTCGGGCGAAAGTTCGAAGCCCAGGTAGCGGCGTTTCAGTTTCTTGGCCACGGCCAGCGTCGTGCCGCTGCCGGCGAACGGGTCGAGCACCAGTTCCCCCTCGTGGCTGCACGCGCGGATGATTCGCCCCAGCAGTTGCTCGGGCATTTGGCAGCCATGCCAGCCGGCGCGTTCCTTGAAGGTGCCGCAGACGCGGGGAAAGTACCAGGTGTCTTCGTCGGCCGCGAAGCTTTGCGGAACGTCCTGCGGGCGGAGGATCCAGGTATCGTCGGGCAGCCGGCCCTGGGGATTGGCCCGGCCATCGCCATAGACCAGTTGCCGGGCCGAAGGGACACGAATGGCGTCGACGTTGAACGTAAAATCGTCGGCCTGTTTGACCATGTGGAACAGGTGGGCGTGCGAGCGGCTGAACTTCGACTTGCAGTTCACGCCGAACGTGTAGTACCAGACCACCCAGCTGCGGCAGGTCAGGCCCAGCTCGCGCTGCAGCATCACTTTGAGCTCGGCCGCGTATTCATCGCCGATGGCCAGCCAGAAGGTGCCGTTGGGCTTGAGCACCCGCACGACCTCGGCCATCCAGTCGCGGCTCCAGGCCAGGTAGTTTTCGCTTTCGAGCTTGTCGTGGTAGACGTCGTAGTCGTAGCCGATGTTGAACGGGGGATCGGCAAACGCCAAATCGACCACGCTCTCGCCCAGCGCCTTCAGCCCCTTGATGCAATCCTGATTGCAGACGCGGTCAAAATCCTTTGCCATGCGGCCGGTCCCTGTCGTGTGCTAAAGGCGAGACAACTCCTTGCGGCTGTCATCGTAACACGCTCGCGCCGAGGTGCAAAGATGCCGGAAAACAAGGGCTTTAGCCGGCCAGTTCGAACACGCGCTCGATCGCCGGATGGCCGTACTCGGCGCCGCCGGTGAGCACTCGCAAATTGGCCAGAGGCTGGCACTGGCCACGGCCGTGTGTGTGTCCGCAGAGCACGGTCAGATGTTGCTCGGGATGGTCGGCCATGATATCGAGCAGCGCCTGTCCCAGCGCGCCATTGCTGAAGTGCGGCGCCCACTGATCGTCGGACAACTGCCCGTCGTGCCAACACGCCTCACGCAGCGGCGGCACGTGTGTCAGCAGGTAGACTTCGCGGTAGCGGGCCAGTGCCGGCGGCAACACCCGGCGCACGTGCGCCGCCGCAGCGTCGGCCAGTTGCTTGAGCACTTTCCAGCGCGACTGCTTCTCGTGCGGCGCCAGCTCCGCGATCAGCTTGTGGTCGTGCATCACGACCAGCGAGCGCGGGTAGTCACCCAGTCGTCCGTCGGCCCAGCCATCGTGCCCAATGAGTCCCACTTCGGCCGTCAGCTCGGCGGCGTCCATGTCGCTCAGGTAGTGCAATCGCGGTTGCTGCGCGCACAGCGCGGCCACGCGCCGGCGCGTGTCGGCAATCGAGCCGAAATAAAAGTCGTGATTGCCCAGTACGAAGTAGATCGGCGCCGGCACCGCGGCAGCCATCTGTTCCAAATACTGGCAGACGCTGGGCGACTCGGCGATGTCGCCTCCCACGAGCACCGCGTCGGGCTGGGCGGCTGCCACTTCGGCCAGAAAGGCGTCGACCTGATCGCGCAGTAAAAAGTTGAGATGAATGTCGGTTAGCCAGACGACGCGCTTCATCGGTCAGCCGCCGGTTGGCTTGGGGCCGATGCAATACAGGGCCTTGCGGCCGCGCAAGTACAACTTGCCCCCTGCGACCGCCGGCGAAGCCAGCGTCCCTTCGCCCAGTTGATTTTCCGACAGCTTTTCAAAGCGGTCCGAGGCCGAAACGACCGTGCACAGCCCGCTGGTGTTCAAAAAGTAAATCCGCCCCTCGGCGGCCAACGGCGAGGCCTTGTAGTCTCCCTTGAGCCGTTCCGTCCAGAGCAGCCGGCCACTGAGCGCGTCGAATGCCCGGGCAATGCCGTCATCGGTTACCGTAAACAGGCGGTCGTGCCAGACGACGGGGCAGGGGGTGTCGGGCGTACCCTTTTCGTGTTTCCAGACGATGTGATCGGTCGACAGCTCCCCCTGGCCCCCCGGCTTGATGGCCAGTAGCGCGCCGCGCATGCCGCGCGTCACATAGATAAGCCCATCGCTGAACGTGGGGCCAGTCACTGTGCGGCCGCCAATGAGATTGGGCAGAAACCACAGTTGCTGGCCGCTAGCCGGGTCATAGGCGTCGAGCTGGTTGGCGCCCATCACGACCAATTGTTCGCGGCCGCCAACCTCGACGACGACTGGCGTCGTGTAGGCGTCTCCTTCTTCGGCCTTGGCGCTGGTCAGCCGGGCCGATTTCCAGCGCTCGTTGCCCGTGCGCAGATCGTGCGCCACCAGGTAGCTTTCGGCGAGCTTTCCGCCTAAGTCGGCCAAGGAGTCTTGCATGCAGACCGAGATGACCGTATCGCGGTAGATGATGGGGCTATTGGCGTGCCCCCACCAGATCGTGTAGGTGCCGTAGTCTTCTTGCAGGTTGCGCCGCCACTGGAGCTTGCCAGCGAAGTCGTATACGGCCAGGTCGCCGTTGCCGAAGTGAGCGACGACGAATTGTCCTTCAGTCGTGGGCGAGGGGCTAGCCAGGTTGTGTAGTTGGTGGAACTTCTGCTTTTCACGCTTTGGGCCGGTCCGCTGCGTGGCGGCGTGGCCCACGGTTTGTTGCCATCGGAGGGCGCCAGTTTGGCTGTCGAGCTTGAGCAGCAGCAAGTCCTCGCCAGCTTGCGTGGTGACGAACAGAGCGTCGTTCCAAATGGCTGGCGTGCTGGTGCCCCACTCGGGCAGATCCGTTTTCCAGGCGATACCGCGCTCGCTGGTCCAGGCCGCGCTCAGCCCCGTGTCCAGACTGGTGCTGTTGCCGCGCGGACCGCGCCAGGCCGGCCACTGTTCGGCGGCCGCTGGCGAGTTGCTCGCAAAGAAATACCACGTGAACAAAACAGCTAGTGTGCACATCCAGCGGCAAGTGGTGCGAGTGATCATGGCTGGCCTGCAAGCAGGAGGGGGCGGGAGCACGCCATCAAGCTGGCGCGCGCGATACCGCGCAGTGTAGCCGATCTGGCAAGTCGAGACCAAGCAGGGCGCAAAGCTCGGTCGTGCTGCCTTCAGCTCAGCGGCAACTTGTGTCCCTCGCCGGCCACTTCGCGCACGAAGCGCGGCACGGCGTAGCCTGGCAGCCGGTCGCGCAATTGCTCGACGAACTGCTGGCCGCGACCGACGGGCACTTCGAAGTGGGCGGCGCCCGCCACGCGGTCGAGCTGATGGAGGTAGTAGGGCATTACGCGCAAGTCGACCAGCCGCTCGCTGAGTTCGGCAAGCGCCTCGATGCTATCGTTGACTCCCCGCAGCAGCACCGCCTGGTTGAGCAGCACGATGCCCGCGTCGGCCAGTTTGGCCAGTGCCTCGGCCACCTGAGCGTCGAGCTCCTGGGCATGATTGGCGTGAACGACGACGATGGCGGTCAGCCGCGTGCCCCGCAGCCAGCCAGTGAGCTCGTCGTTCACCCGCTCGGGGATCAGAATGGGCAAGCGGGTGTGGATGCGGAGCCGTTGCAGATGGTCGATTTCGGCCAGGCGGTTGGCCAGTTCGGCCAGTTGGCCGTCGACGATGGTCAGGGGGTCGCCGCCGCTGAGGATCACCTCCCGCAGGCTGTCGTCGGCAGCGATGCTATCTAGTGCCGGCGCCCAGGCTTGCGGCGAGCGTGGTCCCTCCGCGTAGGGGAAGTGCCGGCGGAAGCAGTAACGGCAATGGACGGCGCAGGCCCCAGTTGTTACCATCAAAATCCTGGAATGATACTTGTGCAGCAGCCCAGGAGTGACGGTTGCCGCCAGGTCGCCCACCGGATCGGTGATGAACCCCGGCGGGTTGACCAGTTCCTCTTCCAGCGGGAGCACTTGCCGCAACAGCGGGTCGTGCGGGTCCTCCGGCCGCATGCGGGCAATGTAGCCTCGCGGCGCAAAGACGGAGAACTGGCGGGCCGCACGCCGAGCACCGGCGGCGTACCGCGGCAAGCCAACCAGCCGGCACAGCTCTTCGGGATCGCGCACGGCGTCTTTGAGAGCTTCTTGCCACGAGCGATAACGCGGCACGGAAGGCCCTTGGGCGCTCGCCGAAGAATTGACCTGCGTGGTAACAATACTCATATAAGGCCGGGGTTGCCGTCGACCGATTGATGGGGCGGTAGCCGTTTAGCATAACCTCTTAACGCACAAATCGAAGTAGGAATCCAACGGTGGCCACGTACAACACGAGCGATTTCAAGAAGGGACTCAAGGTCCAAATCGACGGCGACCCGTACCTGATGGTCGAGTGCAACTTCGTCAAGCCGGGCAAGGGCAATGCCCTGTACAAGTGCAGGCTGCGCAACCTGATTCGCGGCACGATGCTCGACCGCACGCTCAAGGGGGGCGACTCGCTCGAGTCGGCCGACGTCACCGAAATTGACGCCCAGTTCCTCTACCGGCAGCAGGACACGTTCGTGTTCATGGACAACGCGAACTACGAGCAGTACGAGCTTTCGAAAGAGCAGGTTGACGACGCCTGGAAGTATCTCAAGGAAGGCATGGTCTGCTCGATGGTGCTGTTCAACAACAACCCCATTTCGGTGGCGGCCCCCAACCACGTGGTGCTCAAGGTCGAATACTGCGAGCCGGCCGTGAAAGGCAACACGGCCACGAACCTGACCAAGCCCGTCAAGCTCGAAACTGGCGGCGAAGTGATTTGCCCGGCGTTTGTCGACATCGGCGACATGATCAAGGTCGACACCCGCTCGAACGAGTACCTGGAACGGGTGCGCGAGTAGTACGGCGGCCATCAGCTCGCGCGACGCAAACCTGTGCGGAGCGGCCCTCGCGCCGTCACGAATTTGCCGGGCGGACCAGCCAGCGACGATTTCCGTCCCGCGGCCAGCTGGCCCCTGCTGCGGTTGCGGGCCGAGTTGCTCGCGCGCACGCGGCAGTTCTTTGCCCAGCACGGTTTCCTGGAAGTCGAGACGCCGCTGCTCTCGGCCGACGTGGTGGTCGATCGCTATCTCGACCCTTTGTCCGTCACGCTTCCCGACGATCCGCGCCGGCCGCACCAGGGGCGGCCCATGTGGCTGCAAACCTCGCCCGAGTTCGGCATGAAGCGGCTGATGGCCGCCGGCGGCGAGGCGATCTATCAGATCACCCGGGCTTTTCGAGCTGGTGAGGTGGGCGCGCTGCACAACCCTGAGTTCACGATCGTCGAGTGGTATCGGCGCGGCGACGACATGCAGGCCGGCATGCAGTTGTTGTCGGATCTGGCCGAGGCGTTGCTCGGGCGTGGCCCCGCCGAGCAGCTGAGCTACCGCGAGGCATTCGTGCGTCATGTGGGCATCGATCCGCTGGCGGCCAGCAGCAACGAATTGGCGCAACTGGCCGCGGCGCGCGGGCTGAGCGTGGGCGCCGGTTTCGCCGGCGCCGACCGCGATGGGTGGCTGAATTTGTTGTTGGCCGAGCTGGTCGAGCCGCACTTGGGCAATCCCCGGCCGACGCTGCTCTATCACTACCCGGCCAGCCAGGCGGCGCTGGCCCGCACGTGCGACACGCCGCCAGTGGCCGAGCGCTTCGAGCTCTACGTCGCGGGCATCGAGCTGGCCAATGGCTATCACGAACTGCTCGATCCGGCCGTGCTGCGCGAGCGCAACCGGGCGGCCAACCAGCTGCGGGCGAGCGACGGCAAGCCGCTGCTGCCCGAGGAGAGCCGGCTATTGTCGGCCATGGATCACGGGCTGCCCGCCTCGAGCGGCGTGGCGCTCGGCTTCGACCGCGTGGTGATGCTGGCCGCCGGGGCGACCGACATTGCCCAGGTGCTGGCCTTTCCGATTGAGAGGGCTTGAGCGGTCGCTGTGCCGCGGCGAAGCTGCCGACACGCGCAATTGATCGCTTGCTGGTCCACAACTAAGTGCTGGCTCACAAAAGGCTCACACTTCGCTGCTAGCATCGAAGCCGGAAAGGGGGCCTTCCGTACAAGGCAGCCCAGTGAACATTGGGGAGGTTAACCACGTGTTACTTCTCTCGCGCAAGCCCGGCCAGTCGATCGTCGTCAACGACGACATCGTGATCACCGTGGTGGCTGTCGACCGCAACCGGGTGCAGATTGGCATCCGCGCGCCCGGTCACGTGCCGATCTTTCGTCAAGAGATCGTCGAGCGGATGGTCGCCGCTGGCGAGATCGAGCCGCTCGAGTGCCTGGCACCGGCGCCGGCGGCAGCGCTGTAGCTTGTTGCTCGATGCGCGGAAGCCGAGCCGGCACTTAGCCGCAAGGTGAGCGGTGGAAGTGCACGTGCTGCCATTTGCCTTGCTGCATCTGCCAG
>CAZPED010000022.1:0-14648 GCA_964585335.1 uncultured Planctomycetaceae bacterium
GCGGGTCTTTTTACCGCCCACTTTGTGACAAGATTCACAAAGTGGGCAACCTGCTTTTCAGATTGGAAGCTATGGAACAGGCTGTCCTGCCCCTGTTTCTGTTTGCCGCCATTGCGACCGCCGTGGCCGGGGGAATCCTCGGCATCTCGGCTGTCGTCGGACCATCAAAGACAGGCCGGGTCAAGGAAATGCCGTACGAAAGCGGCATGGACCCGATTCACGATACTCGCCGGCGTTTCGACGTCCGCTTCTACCTGGTGGCCATCGCCTTTCTGGTCTTCGACGTGGAACTGCTGTTCCTCTATCCCTGGGCCGTGGCCAGTCGCAATCCCGAGGGGCTCGACCGGGCCGTGGCCAACGGTTGGGTGGCCTGTCGCGGGCTGATCTTTGGTGAAGTCCTCGCTTTTATCCTGCTGCTGGGCGTGGGCTTTCTCTATGCCTGGCGGAAGGGAGTGTTTCGATGGCGCTAGACCTGCCCGAGAACGTTGTCGTCAGCAAGCTCGATGAGCTAGCCAGCTGGTGCCGCAAAAACAGCCTGTGGCCGATGCCGTTTGCCACGGCCTGCTGCGGCATTGAGCTGATGGCCACGGGAGCCAGCAAGCATGACCTGGCCCGGTTTGGCGCCGAGGTGATGCGGTTCAGCCCCCGTCAGTGCGACCTGATGATCGTGGCGGGCCGCGTCGTGATGAAGATGTTGCCGGTGCTGCAGCGCATCTGGCAGCAAATGCACGAGCCAAAGTGGTGTATCTCGATGGGCGCGTGTGCCTCGACCGGCGGTGTTTTTGACACTTATAGCGTGGTGCAGGGGATCGACCGCTTCATACCGGTCGACATGTACGTGCCGGGCTGCCCGCCGCGCCCCGAGCAATTGATCCAGGCGATCATCGACCTGCAAGACAAAATCCAGCTCGAAGGCACGATCGGCGGCCGCGAGTTTGCCACGCGCTCGCGCCAGCAGCCCAAGCGCGCGCTGGTCGAGTTGCCCGTGATCACGCTGCCCCGCGGCGTGAGTAATTTGCCGCAAGGCGTCCGCGTCGAATAGCCCTTATCGAGCCAATTTCATGATCGAACCTGCCACGATCGCCGAAACCAGCGCGACGTTTCCGGGCCTGGCCTGGAGCGAGTTTCGTGGTGACACGCGCGTTGTCGTGCCGAGTGCTCAGGTCTATGAGTTGCTGCGTTACTTCCGCGACCAGCGAGGTTTCGACCTTCTGGTCGACGTCACCTGTGTCGACTACTTGAACTACCGCGACGCCGAGGATCGCTTCGGGCTGGTCTACCTGCTGGCCAACACCCAGACCAACGAGCGAGTGACCGTGCGCACATTCGTCAACGATCCGGCCCCGACCGTTCCCTCGGCCGTGCCGCTGTGGGAAGGCGCCAACTGGATGGAGCGCGAGGTGTTCGACATGTTCGGCATTCGCTTCGCGGGGCATCCCGATCTGCGCCGGATTTTGATGCCCGAGGAGTTTACCGCCTACCCGTTGCGGAAAGATTATCCGCTGCAAGGACGTGGGGAGCGCCACAACTTCCCAGTTTTGCACCGTGCCGAGGGTTAAGCCGGCCTGGCCGCTACTTGTGTTTTGAATTCATCGCCGACCTGAATCGACCCACCCCATGTCGTTAGCCACGCCGCCCAAACTTGAAGATCTGGCCAAGGCCGAGGCCCGCGACTATCTGTGGACCTTGAACTTCGGTCCGCAGCACCCGGCGACGCACACCACGCTGCGCCTGGTGCTGATGCTCGACGGCGAACGGGTCGTCGACGCGATTCCCGACATCGGCTACCTGCACTCGGGCTTCGAGAAAATCGGCGAGCACCTCGACTATAACCAGTACGTGACGGTCACTGACCGCATGAACTATATTTCGCCGCTGGCCAACAACGTGGCCTGGCACGGCGCCGTCGAGAAGCTGCTGGGGCTGGAACTGACGCCCCGCTGCAAGTACGTGCGGACGATCATCGCCGAGTTGGCCCGCATTAGCGATCACTTGCTGTGTAACGGAGCCGTGGGGCTTGACACCGGCGCGTTCACGTTCTTTCTCTACGGTTTCTATCAGCGCGAGGTGTTGTACGACATCTTCGAAACGCTGTGCGGAGCCCGCTTCACGAACAGCTACACCCGCGTCGGCGGGGTGATGCACGACATCACGCCGCTGGTGATCGAAAAGATCCGCGCCTTCGTGCGCACGTTTCCCAAAACGCTCGATGACATGGAGCGGTTGCTCAATCGCAATCGCATCTTTGTCGACCGCACCAAGGGCGTGGGCATTCTCACCAAGTCCGAGGCAACCAACCGCAGCGCCACTGGGCCGATTGCCCGCGCCAGCGGCGTGACCCGGGACCTGCGCAAGGACGAGCCTTACCTGGCCTACAAAGACTTCGACTTCCAGATCTGCTGTGCTACCGCCGGCGACTGCTATGCCCGCTACCTGGTGCGGATGGCCGAGATGCGGGAGAGCCTGAAGATCGTGGCCCAGGCGATCGAAAATCTGCCGTCGGGGCCCGTGAATGTCGGCATCGACGAGCGGACCACGCTGCCCACGAAGCAGCAGGTCTACCAGACCATCGAAGGCACGATATCGCACTTCGAGATGGTGATGAGCAATCGTGGCATTACCGTGCCGCAAGACGAGTCGTACGGTGCGATCGAGTCGCCCAATGGCGAGCTGGGCTTCTACGTCGCCGGCGATGGGACCGACGTTGCCTATCGGGCCCGTTGCCGACCACCTTCGTACATTCACTTCGCGCTGTTTCCGCATTTGATTCGCGGTCACACGTTGAGCGACGTGGTGGCGGTGCTAGGCAGTTTGAACATTATTGCCGCCGAACTGGATCGTTAGGCGGACTTTGTCTTTAACCGAGTGCTGTTGAGTCGTATGGCAACTGCCGAGCGAATTCTGACCGACGCCATGATCGCCGAGATCAAGGCTTTTTTCCCGCGCTATCCGACGCGGCAAGCGGTCACGCTGCCGGCCTTGCACATCGTGAACGAGCACTTGCGCTACGTGCCCTTGCAGGCCGTGGTCGAAGTGGCCGAGCTGCTCGGCCTGGCTCCGGCCGAAGTGCAAGACACGCTCTCGTTCTACGGGTTCTTCAAGCAGGATGCTCCGCACGGCCAGGTTCGCGCCTGGGTCTGCCGCTCGGTGAGCTGCGCGCTGCGGGGCGGCGAGGAAGTCCTCCAGCACATGTGCCACAAGGCCGGCATCGCGCCCGGCCAGACCACTAGCGACGGCAAGCTGACGATTGAATTTGCCGAATGCCTGGGCGCCTGCGAGTATGCCCCCTGTATGCTGGCCGGCGACGCGCTGCACAAGAACCTGACCAACGAAACTGCCGACAAGTTTCTCGAAGCCGTTAAGGCTCGGCCGGCTTCGGATAGCAACCAATAACCGCGACACAACGTCTCGATCATGCCCAAGTTTGAACCCGTTCTGCTGGCCAACATCGACAAGCCCGACAGCTACACGCTGCGCGTGTACGAAGCTGGCGGCGGCTACCAGGCCTTGAAGCGGGTGCTGGCCGAAATGACCCCGCTGGCCTTCCAGGAGCTGGTCAAGTCGAGCAACCTGCGCGGCCGTGGCGGCGCCGGCTTTCCCACGGGGCTCAAGTGGTCGTTCCTGCCGAAGGATCACCCGGGCCCGATCTACATGTGCATCAACGCCGACGAGAGCGAGCCCGGCACGTTCAACAACCGCATTCTGATGGAGCTCGATCCGCACCAGGTGATCGAGGGCATCATTCTCAGTTGCTATGCCACGCGGGCCACGACGGCCTACTTGTACATTCGCTATGAGTATCCGCTCGCGCTCCAGCGGCTGCAGGCGGCCATCGACGAGTGTTATGCCGCGGGGCACCTGGGAAAGCAGATCCACGGCTCGGATTTCTCGCTCGACATCTATCTGCATCGCGGCGCCGCGGCCTACATCTGCGGCGAAGAGACCGGGCTGATCGAAAGTCTCGAAGGCAAGCGGGCCTGGCCCCGCATCAAGCCGCCATTCCCGGCCGTCGAGGGCGTGTTTCGCAAGCCCACGGTCGTCAACAACATCGAAACGGCTTGCTGCGTGACCCAAATTGCGGCTCGCGGCGCCGACTGGTTCAAAGGCATCGGCGTGCCCTCCGATCCGAAGAATCCGCGCGATCCGGGCAGCTACGGTCCCAAGCTGTACTGCCTGAGCGGGCACGTGAACAAGCCAGGTTGCTACGAAGCGCCGCTGGGTATCACCTGTCGCGAGCTGATCGACGAATACGGCGGAGGCGTTTGGAAGGGCCGCAAGGCGAAGGCGGCCATCCCCGGCGGCATCAGCATGGGCCTGCTCACCGAGGCCGAGCTCGACACGCCGCTCGACTTTAGCGGCCCGGGACGCGTGGGCTGCCTGGGGCTGGGCACGGCCGCCGTGGTGGTGATCGACGACGCCACCTCGATCGTCGACTTCTTGCACAACAGCTGCCGTTTTTTCGCCCACGAGAGCTGCGGCCAATGCACGCCTTGCCGTGAAGGCACGTCGTGGGCGCTGACGATGATGGAGCGGATCAAGGCCGGCAAAGGCCGGTTGCGCGACTTGGACCTGCTGCTCGAAATTGGCGACTCGATTGGCATCATGCCGGGCACGACGATTTGCGGTCTGGCCGACGGCGCGGCCTGGCCCATCAAGAACGCGATTCGCAAATTCCGCGGCGAATTCGAAGAGTACATCAAACGCACCAACCCCCAGGGATACATGGTGACCGATGCGGTCCCCGCGCTGCCCGTGCTGGCGGCGCACTAACGCGCAGCGAGTTTCACCTGCCCGGGCCGCGTGCCCGCCTTAATTGAGTAGAAGCGCCTATGGCCAAGGTCATTGTCGATGGAATTGAAGTCGAGCTGGCTCCCGGTGAGCGGCTGAATGGTATTCAGGCCGCCGAACGGGCTGGCATCGACATTCCGCGCTATTGCTGGCACCCGGGGCTGTCGGTCGTGGCCAGTTGCCGCATGTGCCTGGTCGAAACCGGCACCCGCAATGCCGAGACGGGCGCCGTCACCATGCTGCCCAAGCTGGTGCCGGCCTGCCAAACGCCGGCCACCGACAACACGGTGTTCGTCACCAACAGCGAAAAAGTCCAGAAAAGCCGGGCGATGGTCGAGGAAGATCTGCTCATCGACCACCCGATCGACTGCCCGATTTGCGACAAGGCCGGCGAGTGCTACTTGCAGGACTATCACTTCAAGTACGGACAGGAGCAGCGCCGCGCCGACATCCGGCCGTTCACCAGCCGCCGCCGCGAAGTGGGCGACACAGTTACGCTGTTCGTCGATCGCTGCGTAATGTGTACTCGCTGCGTGCGCTTCACCCGCGAAATCAGCGGCACGAGCGAACTGTTCGTGCTCAACCGCGGCGCCCACGAGGAAATCGACACCTTTCCAGGCCACCCGCTCGATAACAAGATGTCGGGCAACGTGGTCGACATCTGCCCGGTGGGCGCGCTGGGCGATAAGGACTTTCTCTACCAGCAGCGCGTCTGGTTCATGAAGAAGCACGACGGCGTGTGCGCCGGCTGCTCCACGGGCTGCTCGATCTCGATCGAGGAGAATCTTGACACGCTCTACCGGCTTAAGCCGCGGACGAATCCGCACGTCAATCAGTGGTGGATGTGCGACGAAGGTCGCTACGGCTATCACCACGTACACAGCGATCGGCGGCTCACGAACGTCGAACGCCAGGATAACGGCAAGCCGACGCTGCTCGAATGGACCCAGGTGGTCCGCGAGCTCGACGAGCGTTTCAGGGCCCTAGGGCGCCTGGGGGCTGTGTTGTCGCCGCACCTGACCGTCGAAGAGGCGTTTCTGTTGGCCAAGTACGTGCGGCTGGTCGACCCGCAGGCCATCGTCGTGCTGGGGCCGGTGCCGGTCGACGGGCAAGACGAGACGTTCAAGAACGGCTTCACGATTCGCGCCGAAAAGTGCCCGAACCGCCGCGGGGTCGAGGAAGTGGTCAAACACTTCATGGGGCGCGAGGCGAAGTTCGACGACTTGCTGGCCGCGGTCGATAACGGCGAGCTGGGGGCCGTCTGGTGCAGCGGCGGCTACAAGCAGGCGTGGATCGACGCCCCGGCCGCCGAGCGACTGGCGGCGGTCGAGTGCCTTGTTGTGCAAGACTTATTCGACTCGCCGCTCGTGCAACGGGCCAACTATCGACTGCCCGGCGCGGCATTCGCCGAACGCGAAGGCTCGTACGTAAACCATGCCGACCGCCTGCAGAGCTTCCGCTGGGCCATTCGCCCGCCGGCCGGCGTTCGCGTCGAGGCCGGCGTGTACTGGGAACTGTTGGGCATGACCGGCCTGGTGAAGGCCCGGCGAGTGCTCGACGAAGTGGCCCGCGAGATTCCCTACTTTGCCGCCGCAGCCGAGCCCGTCGGGCCGCTGGGCGTTGACCTCAAGGCCGGCCAGGTAGCCGAGGCCGCCACGACCAACTAAAGGCTGGGTATGACGATCGACTGGGAAAGTTTGATGGCGCCGGTCATTGTGCCGCTGGTGAAGATCGCCTTTTTGATCTTCGCGCTGATGACGGCCGCCGCCTACCTCGTGCTGCTGGAGCGCTGGATTGCCGCCTGGGTGCAGGACCGCATCGGTCCCAACCGTGTCGGCATTCCGCTGACGAAGATCAAGCTGTTCGGCCTGGGGCAGCCACTGGCCGACGGCTTGAAGTTCATCTTCAAGGAAGAATACACGCCCGCGCACGTCGACAAGGCGCTGTTCATTCTGGCGCCCGTCTCGATTCTGACCGCGGCACTGGCCACGTTCGCCGTCATTCCCTTCGGCAGCGTGCTGCCGCTCGACTTGCCCGGCGACCCCGGCCCCATTCAGCTGGTCGTGGCGCCAGGCGTCGACGTCGGCATGATTTACGTGTTCGCCCTCAGCAGCATCGCCGTCTACGGCGTCATTCTGGGCGGTTGGGCCAGCAACAACAAATACAGCTTCCTGGGCGGGCTGCGGTCGAGCGCTCAGCTCATCGCTTACGAGATTCCACTCGGCCTGGGCATTCTGGGCGTGGTGCTGGCTTCCGGCTCGCTACGGCTCGATACGATCATTCACGAGCAAGCTGTCTCGGGGCTGTGGAATGCTTTTTCGCAACCACTGGGGCTGGTCGTGTTCTTGATCGCCGCCTTTGCCGAGGCCGCGCGCCTGCCGTTCGACTTGCCCGAGTGCGAGCAGGAGCTGATCGGCGGCTATCACACCGAATATGCCGGCATGAAGCTGCTGCTGTACCTGATTGCCGAGTTCCTGCACATGGTCGTGGCGGCGCTGCTGATCGTCATTCTTTTCTTTGGCGGCTGGCACTTCTGGGGCATGCCGACCGGCGACGAGGTGTCGTGGGGCGTGGCGCTGCTGCGCATCTTCGTGCTGGTCACCAAAACCATGCTGGTAATCGTGTTCTTCATGATGGTTCGCTGGAGCTGGCCGCGGTTCCGTTTCGACCAGCTGATGAACCTGGCCTGGAAAGTGATGCTGCCCTTGGGCCTGATCAACCTGATCGCCGTGGCCGCCGTGGTCGAATACGTACACGAGCGCCAGCTCGAAGGCGAGTCGACCAGCGTTTGGCTGGTGATCGGCGTGGGCTGGATCGTGGCCCTGGTCGGTTGGATCCTGGCCGGTATTCTGGCCCCCTTGCACACCGATAACCGCCCGCGCCTCGACTCGCTGCGCCCCCCCGAGTTTGAGCCTGAAAGCGTGCGCGGGCAGGCGCCGCCCCTGGTCGGTCAACGAACATTCAGCCGTTAGCGCACGAGCGATTTGCACCATGCAAGCGAACGACCCGAACGTCAAGTGGATCGAAGAGCCCCAGTTGGGACTGGCCGGCAAGATGTATTTGCCGCTGTTCGTGCAGGGGCTGACCACCACCGCCCGCCACTTGTTTGGCCCCAAGGTCACGGTCAGTTACCCGGAGACCCGGCCCAAGATCGGCAACCCACTGATTTACCGCGGCGTTCACCGGCTCAACAAGGACGCCGAGGGTCGCGTCAAGTGCGTGGCCTGCTTCTTGTGCGCCACGGCCTGTCCGGCCCACTGCATCGACATCGTGGGCACAGAGAGCCCCTGGCCCGACCGCGAGAAGTATCCGCAGAGTTTCACGATCGACGAGTTGCGTTGCATTTTCTGTGGCATGTGCGAAGAAGCTTGCCCCGTCGACGCGATCGAGCTGACCAGCCTGTTCGACCTGACGGGGCGCAGCCGCGAGGAGATGATTTTCGACAAGGAGAAGTTACTCAGCGTGTACGACCAGACGAAAGACGCCGAGCCGATGAAATCGGCCGGCTTGGGAGGAACGCTGTGAATCCTGCATTGGGACTGATCGCCGTGGCCTCGCTGCTGCTGGCCACGGGCCTGTGGCTGCTCTTGCCGCGTGGCGCCGCTTGGGGCCGTGCCCTGGGCGCGGTGCTGACGGCCGTGGCCGTGGGCCTGCTGGCCGCGCAAGTGCCCCGGCTGGGCAGCGCGGCGGCCGACGGCGTGTTTTACCTGCTGGCGGGTATCACGGTCGCTGCCGCCGTGGCGACGGTGACGTTTCGCAATCCCGTCTATTCGGCCATTTGGTTTGCCTTGTCGCTGCTGGGTACCGCGGGCTTGTTTCTGTATCAAGGGGCCCAGTTCTTGGGCGTGGCCACCGTCGTGGTCTACGCCGGGGCTATCCTGGTGACGTTCTTGTTCGTGCTGATGCTGGCCCAACCCAAGGGACAGGCCGTGTACGACCGCGCCAGCTGGGCCTCGGTGCTCTCGGCCATTACGGGGGCCGCCATGATTGGGGCGCTCACGCTCAGCCTGGCTGGCGTGTTTCAGAATCCGGTCGCCGATCAACGCCCCCGGGCGGCCCTGGAGCCGGCCGTGCTCGAAAGCGATATTCTGGCCGACCAGCACATGGCTCATCTCGGCGCCGAGTTGTTTGGCAAGCACCTGGTGGCCGTCGAAGTGGCCGGCACGCTGCTGCTGGTGGCGCTGGTGGGCACCGTGGCTATCGTGGCGCAAATGCACAAGCCCGAAGAAGGAGGGCCGTCGCATGGATGAGCTGGCGCTGTTGCAAAACTACTTGATTGTTGGCGCGTTGCTGTTTGGCATCGGCCTGGTGGGCTTTTTCAGCCGCCGGAACATGATCATCATGTTCCTCTCGGCCGAAATGATGCTGCAAGGCGTTTCGGTGAGCCTGGTCGCCTGGGGCCGTTACCACAACGACTGGGGCGGTCAAATGCTGGTGATTTTCATCCTGACCGTCGCGGCCTGCGAGGCGGCGATTGCCTTGGCTGTCGTGCTGACGCTGTTCCATCGTAGCGGCTCGCTCGATATCTCGGTGTGGCAACAGCTGCGCGAGGACAACCAGCCGGCCCAAATTGAACGCGTGCCCTTCGAGACGCCGCCGGCCGAGCCCGAGTGGCCCAAGCTCACGCCTGCGGGGGTCGAGCCAGACGTCGATATTGAAGTCATCACGCACCGCATGCACGTGTAATATCCGACTCCTTGAACCGCGAAACCCAGCGCGATGTCTGACACGCTACCCACGTTAATGATCCTGATTCCGGCCTTGCCGTTGGCGGCCGCTATTCTGACGGCGGTTTTCGGCCAGGCGCTTGGCCCGCGGAGCCACTGGCCGGTTGTGGTTGCGCTGGTAACGGCGTTCGTCTGCAGCCTGATGCTGTTGAGCCACGTGCAGCACGAAGCGACGGCCGCCCCTGCCGAAATTGGCTGGGAGGCTACCTACGACCTGTGGAACTGGGTGCGCATCGACGACGCGCAGGCGCTGGCCGCCGCGGCCCGCGCGGCGTTTGCCGATGGCTCGGCCGCTCCGATCGGCCGCAGTCTGCCGTTTGTCGTTGCCGTAACGCTGCGGGCCGACGCCCTGACGTCGATCATGCTTTCGATGGTGACGTTCGTGGCCTCGCTAGTGGCGATCTATGCCAGCGGCTACATGCACGGCGACCGGGGCTACTGGCGGTTCTTCAGCTATATCGGCCTGTTCGTCTTCTCAATGGTCATGCTGGTCTCGGTCAGCAATTTCGTGCTGCTGTACGTGTTTTGGGAAGCAGTCGGTCTGTGCAGTTACTTGCTGATCGGCTTCTGGTACGAAAAGCCCGAGGCGGCCGCGGCGGCCAAGAAGGCCTTCCTGGTCAATCGCGTCGGCGACTTCGGCTTTGCCCTGGGGTTATTCCTGATCTGGACGACTTACGGCACGTTGAACTTCCACGATGCCGGGGGCATTGCCGGCGTGCTTGGGCAGACCCGGCTGGCCCATCCCGAATGGTACGTCGGCGGCGGCGTGGCCACGACCATCTGCCTGCTGCTTCTGGTAGGGGCCTGCGGCAAGAGTGCCCAGTTTCCGCTGCACGTCTGGTTGCCCGACGCCATGGAAGGCCCCACCCCGGTCAGCGCGCTCATCCACGCGGCCACGATGGTCACGGCCGGCGTCTACATGGTCACGCGTTGTACGCCGCTCTTCGTGCAATCGCCCGACGCGCAACTGGTCGTGGCGATCATCGGCTGCACCACGGCGGCCATCGGCGGCATCATTGCCATGACCCAAACCGATTTGAAACGAGTGCTGGCCTATTCGACGATCAGCCAGCTCGGCTACATGTTCTTGGGTCTGGGTGTGGCCACGCTGGGTGGCATCACGGCGGGCATGTTTCACTTGTTCACGCACGCCTTTTTTAAGGCCTTGCTGTTCCTGGGCGCTGGCAGCGTAATGCACGCCATGGGGGGCGTGATCGACATGCGCCGCTTTGGCGGCCTGCGGCGTTTGATGCCCACCACGCACTGGACGTTCTTGTTTGGTTCGCTGGCCCTGGCCGGCGTGGTGCCGTTCGCCGGCTTTTGGAGCAAAGACGCCATCATCGCCGCGGTACACGAAAAGGCGGCGCACGAGCCGGTATTCGAAGTGCTGTTCTGGATCGCCCTGGTCGTGGCCTTCATGACGGCGATCTACACCTTCCGCGCCTTCTTCCTCACGTTCTACGGACCCGAACGTATTCCGCACGAGGCGGGCCATCATGCCCACGAGTCGCCCAGCATGATGACCTGGCCGCTGGTGATTCTGGCCTTTTGTGCCTTGGGCGTGGGCGCCTACTTCCATGGCTTTGCCGACTTCCTGGCACTGACCCCCTCGCTGCAGTTTGGCGGCCTCGAAGCCGCCCACGGCGAGCACGCCGGCGCAGGGCACGCCATGGTGGCCACGGTTTCGACGATCATCGCCGTGGTGGGCGTGGGCCTGGCGGCATTCCTTTACCTGGGCGACCCGGTCCAGGTAACGCGTTTGCAGCGACTGCTGATGCCGCTCTATTTGTTGTCGTATGGCAAGCTGTTTTTTGACCCGCTTTATCAGGCGCTGCTGATTTGGCCGCTACGGATGCTGGCGCTAATCGCCTATTGGTTCGATCGCACAGTCATCGACGGACTGGTTAACCTGGTTGGCAAAGTACCGCCGGCCGTGGCATCGGCCCTGCGGCCTCTGCAAAACGGTATGGTGCAGTTCTACGCCCTGGCGATGGTTTGGGGCGTGCTGGTGCTGGTGCTGACCCTGTTGGTCTGGCCCGTTTTGGCCGCTTGGAAGTAACCCAGAGGAGACGATAGCCTTGGATTCCATGGCGGTCTTGCTGCTAGTAACCATCTTTACGCCGCTAGTGGGCGCCGCGGTCGTGATCTTCACCGCCGAAGGTGGCCAAACCTCGTCGCGGCTGGCGGCCATGCTGGCCTCGCTGGTCACGCTCGTGCTGGCCGCCGTGCTGCTGGTCAATTTCGAGCCCGGCGCGGAACCTTTTGCCGCTTGGGGCGGGCGCTGGCTGGGCGAGGCTTCGAGCGTCGACATCCAGTTCAGCATCGGGCTCGACGGTCTGAGTGTCTGGATGTTCGGGCTGTCGGCGCTGCTGCTATTCACCTCGGTGCTGGTCAGCTGGGAAGCCATCGACGACGAAGCGCCGACGTTCTACGCGCTGCTGCTGGTACTGGGCACCGGCATGCTGGGCGTGTTTGCCGCCCGCGACATCATCCTGTTCTACATCTTCTTCGAGTTCACGCTGATTCCGCTGTTCTTCCTGATCGGCGTTTGGGGCTCGGAAGACCGCCGCTACGCCGCGGTGAAGTTCTTCCTCTACACCCTGGCGGGCAGCTTGCTGACGTTCCTGGGCTTGTTGGCCATTGTGCTTTGGGACTACTACCACTCGCCCACGGGCGTGATGACCTTTTCGATCGCGGCCCTCACCGAGGGCCTGCGCGCCCATCCCATCGCCCAGCCATATCAGCTGTGGATCTTTATCGCGCTGTTCGCGGGCTTTGCCATCAAGGTGCCGCTGTTTCCGCTGCACACCTGGCTGCCGCTGGCGCACACCCAGGCGCCGACGGCCGGCAGCGTGATCCTGGCCGGCATTCTGCTGAAGATTGGCACCTACGGCTTCGCGCGCTTCAGCATTCCGATGCTGCCCGAGGCAACCGCTACGTGCGTACCCTGGCTGCTCGGGTTGTCCGTGGCCGGCATTCTCTATGGCGCGCTGGTGGCGCTGGTGCAAACCGACATGAAGCGGCTGATCGCCTATTCGAGCGTCAGCCACTTGGGCTTTTGCATGCTGGGCCTGTTTGCCCTGAACAACCTGGGCGTCGAAGGCGGCATTCTGCAAATGGTCAACCACGGCCTGTCGACCGGCGGCTTGTTCGCCGTCGTGGGCATGGTCTACGAGCGTTACCATACCCGCGAGATTGCCAAGCTGGGCGGGCTGGCGCGGCGAATTCCGATCCTGACGTTCTTCTTCCTGCTGTTCACGTTTTCGAGCATTGGCCTGCCGGGGCTGAACGGCTTTGCCGGCGAGTTCCTGGTGCTGATCGGCATGTTCACCCGCGCCATGACCGACGCGCCGGCCGGTTGGGAGCTGGCCTACAAGGTGATGGCCGTAGCGGCGGTGTTCGGCGTGGTAGTCGGCGCCTGGTACATGCTGTACCTGGTGCAACGCGTCTTCTTCGGACCGCTACACGAGGGAGACCACCCGCCGGCCGAACCGCTCGCCGGCGCCGATCACGGTCATGGACACGGACACGATCATGCTGGGCACGCTCACGAGCATGATGGGCACGGCCACGACGCGCATGGCCATGGCGGCGGACACCGCGGCATCGACGCCTCGGCGCGTGAGATCTGCGCGCTGGTGCCGCTGGTGGTGTTCATGTTCTGGATCGGCCTGCAGCCCGAGTTTTTCATCAGCCGCATGCGTCCGACGCTCAAGCCGTTGGCGGCGCCGGCAATCACGGCGCTTGATGGACGCCCAGCCGAGCAAGCGCCGGCGGTGGTCGAGCAACTACGTTCACGATGGGGAGAATTGACGCGTGTCGAGTGAGACCGTCTACCTGTTGCTGCCGGAAGTGATCCTGGTGCTGGGCGCCACGCTCATTTACTTGGGCGGGGCCTTCCTGCCCGCGCGCCCCGGCTGGAGCTGGATGGCCGCCGCCACGCTGGTGCTGGCCGCCGTGGCCCTCTACCAGGAAGGCGCCGTGGCGCAAACGCAAACCGCGGTGGTCAACCGGCCGGTGGCCGCTGACCCGCTGTCGACGGCCCTCTGCTGGGGAGCACTCGGCGTCGGGTTGATCTTCGTCATGCTCGGCGCGCGGACCTCGGAGCAGGGCGAATCCTCCGAATACATGGGCTCGCTCTTGCTGCTGATCGCCGGGCTGATGATCATTTCGCTGGCCGGCGACCTGGTGCTTTTGTTCGCGGGCCTGGAACTGGTCTCGATTCCCACCTACGTGCTACTGTACCTGGGGCGCGGCAGCAACTTGCTCGAATCGGGCACGAAGTACTTCTTCCTCAGCGTGCTGTCGTCGGCGCTGTTGCTTTACGGCTTCAGCTTTTTGTACGGAGCCGCCGGGTCGACCAACCTGACGGAAATTCGCCAGGCTCTGGCCGCCTCGGGAGGCGAGACGGCCGGCGTGGCGGCCTTTGCCCCGCTGGCGCTCGTACTGATTTTCGCCGGGCTGGCCTTTCGGCTCACCGCCGTGCCGTTCCACTTTTACGCTCCCGATGTTTACCAAGGCACGAGCAACCCGAACGCCGGCCTGTTGGCCATTGTGCCCAAGGTGGCCGGCCTGGCCGCGCTGGTGCGCATTACCCTGTCGGCCATGCCGGGGCTCGAACAGCTAGGCTGGCAAATCTCGCTGTCGGTGGCCATCGTCACCATGACGCTCGGCAATTTGCTCGCCCTGTGGCAAGGCAACGTGCGCCGGCTGCTGGCCTATTCGTCGATTGCCCATGCCGGCTATATGCTGATCGGCCTGGCCGTGGGCTTCGCGGTTGCGGCCGGCGCGACCGACGCCGAGAACTTTGACGGCGTGGGGGCCACGTTCTTTTACTTGCTGGTTTATGCCGCCGCGACGGCCGGCATCTTCGCGGCGCTCACCTACCTGAGCGGCGTCAATCGCTCGCTCAACACGGTCGAGGAACTGACCGGCCTGGCCCGCAGCTACCCGCTGACGGCCGCGGCCCTGGCCGTGTGCCTGTTCTCGCTGACGGGGTTACCGCCGCTGGCTGGTTTTTGGGGCAAGTTTGCGTTGTTCACCGGCGCTTTGGGCGTGGATGCCAAGAATCCCGAAGCGAGCACGCTGTGGCCCTGGTTCTTGGCGCTGGCGATCGCCGGCGCGCTGAACGCG
>CAZPED010000023.1:0-14414 GCA_964585335.1 uncultured Planctomycetaceae bacterium
TCGAACCAAGCGCCTTTTCGCAAACGCGATCCCCGGGGACTTGCCACCTCCCAAACGAATTTGCGGATTGCTTAAACTCTGCCGGTTGTAACGCCGATCATTAGCGTCACACGGTCGAGCGCCGCACACAGTCAGGCGACCGGCCATCAGTCGCGGCAGTCTGCGTAAACCATTGCTGGAATTCGATTTACAGAGAACACCTTACTCGCGAGTCAGACGGTTTCTTGTAAGGTATTGAAAACAAAACACTTGGCATCCAAAACCACACGTACTCCGGATCGCAAACAGGAGGGTCAAAGCCGAGCAGCAGGGCCTCGTCGAAATCGAATGATCTTGACTGTAGTTCTTATGCCATCTACACTTGGGAACATGACTGCGGGGGTCAAGGGACCTTTGAATTGTCCCGCGAGCCTACTTCTCACAGGAGAACTCGGTCGTGACCAAGAAAGAGATCGTCAAAACCATTTCCGACGAGATTGGGCTCACCCAGCTCAAGACCAAAGAAATCGTCCAAAAGACTTTCGACGCGATCGTAGAAACCCTCGTTGAAGAACGCCGCATTGAGCTACGAAACTTTGGCGTCTTTGAGGTCAAGAAGCGGGCTGCCCGCAAGGCGCGTAACCCGCGGACGGGCGACAAGGTGTACGTACCCGAGAAGTTCGTCGTCACCTTCAAGCCCGGCAAGGAAATGGAAGAACGCGTACGCGAGTTGGAACGCCAGGCGGCTGAACGAGCCCGGGCGGCCATGGAAAATGCAGGAGGCGACAACCGGCCGGTGCCCGAATCGCTTGGCAGCTCTGGGTATAACGCCCAGGGTAGCCCCGGTTAGAGGCCTGCTCGCTCCCCAGGGGGGAGCGGTGCCAGCAGGCGAAAACCGCTCTCGGCGCAACCCTAAGGAATCGCTAGTCTACCGACCGAAAACCGTAAGTTCCTTGTTCGAAGCTCTATTCCCGTCTGCTTCGAACCGCTTGTTCTGGCACGAAAAACAATACCTATCGCTTGCCAAGGTCTCCCTTACTAGGGGCTTCCCGGCAAGCGCGACATGGATGTGTCTAGCTTACGAGCCCCGCGGGGACGCGTAAGTCACAAGTTCACGAAGGAGTCGTGTGATGCGCAGGCTTGTCATGGCCGCGATCTTGGGTCTGTCCGTCTGCCCGAGCGTCGGGTGCATTCTGCCGATCTACGAAAGTGATCAGGCAGTCCGGACTCAAGAGCTGATCTTTACGTCAGAAAACCTGCGACTCATTCTCGAGGAGTGGCAGCGGATCTGGTTCCTCGATCAGCCTAGCCACTTGTCGCCCTATCGCACGCATGGCGGTCTGATCTAAACCGAATCGCACCGCTTGGCCTGGCGCCACTGCGCCCCGATACACTGCAAAGCCGCTCGGCAACGAGCGGCTTTTTTTTGCGCGGCGCGGCAGCGGCGACCAATCGTATCGGCGCGGCGCGCTTCCCTCGCTGGCAATGTTGACCGAGTCTCCCCGGTTCGATCGTCTCTTCGCGGCCGCCCGCACGTTGCCGCCTTGCCCAGCGACCGATACATTACAACCTCACGTTGCGGCAGCACGGCCGGAAACGAGTAAGCTCCCGGCCCTGTGCCTCGCACGTATCGTCAACGCCACGAACATCGACCTCTCGGTTCGCGTGGGGCGACTGCTACTGCCCAACCCCGTCATGGTGGCCTCGGGCACGTTTGGCTACGCGCGCGAGATGGCTGGCCTGGTCGAGCTTGGTCGCCTGGGGGGCATTATTCCCAAGACCATCACTCCCCTGCCCCGCGCCGGCAACGCTCCCTGGCGCACGATCGAAACGGCCGCCGGCATGCTCAACTCGATCGGTTTGGACAACGACGGCGTCGAGGCCTTTGTGGCCGGTCACCTGCCGTACCTCGCCAGTTTGGGTCCGCCCGTTGTCGTCAGCATTGCCGGGCACGACCTGGGCGAGTTCGTCAGCCTGGCCGCCCGGCTCAACGGCGAGCCAGGCGTGGCGGCACTCGAGTTGAACATCTCCTGCCCTAACGTCTCGGGGGGCGTCGATTTTGGCAGCGACCCGGCGATGTGCCGTAGCGTGGTCTCCGGCGTGCGGGCGGCTTGCGACCTGCCGATTTTGGCCAAGCTGACGCCCAACGTGACCAGCATTGCCCAGATCGCTCGGGCAGCCGAGGAGGCGGGGGCCGATGCCATCTCGGCCATCAACACGTGCCAGGGAATGGCCGTCGATTGGCGCCGCCGTCGGCCGCTGCTGGGCGGCAACCTGGGCGGGCTGAGCGGCCCGGCCATCAAGCCAATAGCTCTGCGGGCCGTATTCCAGATCGCGCAGGCGGTCAACATCCCCGTGGTGGGGATCGGCGGTATCGCCACGATCGACGACGTCATGGAGTTTTTAGTGGCCGGTTGTAGTGCCGTGCAGGTGGGCACGGCCAATTTTTACCAGCCCCAGTCGACAATGAACTTATTGGATCAGTTGCCCGCTGCCCTGGCCGAGCTCGATGCGCGGTGCGTGGCCGACGTGGTCGGCACGCTGGTGCCGAACAAACCAGCCACGGCGCCAGCTGCGGCGCACTAGCGGCGCCGGCCGTGAAAAGAAGCAGGCCCGAACGCTCACCCCTAGCCCCCCAAGCTGCTCGCATGCGTGTTCTTTCTGGCATTCAACCGACGGGACGCCCTCACTGGGGCAACTATTTTGGCGCCATCCGGCAGTACATCGACCTGCAAAACGAGGACGAGTCGTACTACTTCATCGCCAACTTGCACGCGCTAACCACGGTGCGCGATGCCAAGGCCCTGGCCGGCTACACGCTCGATGCGGCCATCGACCTGCTGGCCCTGGGACTCGATCCGCAGCGGGCCACGCTGTTCGTGCAGTCCGACGTGCCGGAAGTCTCCGAGCTGTGCTGGATTTTGCTCACCGGCGCGCCAATGGGCTTGCTCGAACGTTGCCATGCCTACAAGGACAAGAAGGCCAAGGGGCTGACGGCCGACGCGGGCCTGTTTACCTATCCGGTGCTGATGGCCGCCGACATCCTGGCCTACGACGCCGACGTCGTGCCGGTGGGAGACGACCAGCTTCAGCACATCGAGGTCTGCCGCGACCTGGCCGGCAGTTTCAATCACCACTTCGGTGAAGTGTTCGTGATGCCCAAGGCCAAGGTGCTCGACGGTTCGGCCAAGGTGCCCGGCACCGACGGCGAGAAGATGTCGAAGAGCTACAACAACACGCTTGAACTCTTCGAAGATCCCAAGGCGCAGCGCAAGAAGATCATGCGGATCACGACCGACTCGCGCCCGATGGAGGAACCCAAGGATCCGCTCGACGATCACCTGTTTCAGCTCTACACGCTCGTGGCCAATGTCGAGGAGCGCGAGGCGATGGCCGCGATGTATCGCCGCGGCGGCTTTGGCTACGGCGAGGTGAAAAAGGCCCTCGCCGACGCCGCTGAACGTTACTTTGCCGAGGCCCGCGCGCGCCGGCAAGAACTGGCCGCCCAGCCCGAGCGAGTGCGCGAGATCCTGGCCGATGGTGCCGCCCGGGCTCGCAAGAAAGCCGGCCAAACGCTGTCGCGGGCCAAGCGGGCCTGCGGTCTGGCCACTTAACCACCCAGAGACCGGGGCGCCGTTGCCCGCCATGAATCGCTGGGAACAAGTCGCGATCTGGCTCTTGGCCAGCGGCCTGGCGACCGCGGGCGTGGCCTGGGTGGCATTCCAACTCCAGCAGCAGTCGATCGCCCCGGCTGTGCTGTTTCCCCTGTTGGTGGGCGCGGCCGTTGGCGGGGCAACCGCTGCCGCCAGAAACTGGTGCGGCCAGCCGGCGCGCAAGCTGGTCGTCATCGCCGCCTTGTGCTGGGGCTTGCTGGCCGTCGTCGGCCAAGACTACATTGGCCATAGGCACCTGACGCGGCGCAAGGCCGAGGAACTGGCCCGGCAAAGCCCCCTGGCTGCGGCCGCCATCAGTCAGCAAGAACTCTGGCAAAACAGCTTTGGCGCGCATCTGGCGGCGCGGGTGCGGGCCGAGCCGTGGTGGTGGAGCCTCGACCTGCTGCTCACCGCACTGGCTTCCGCGGCCGTTGCGGCGCTGGGCGTCCGGCCAACCGCCAAGGATGCGGTTCAGCAAGGCACAACATGACACGCATCATTGGCATTGGCACCGATATCATCGAGTGTCTGCGGATCGCGCAGATGATCGAGCGGCACGGCGAACTGTTCATCGAACGCGTATACACGCCGCACGAAATCCAATACTGCCAAAGCCGCAAGCAGGCCACGCAGCACTTTGCCGGCCGCTGGGCCGCCAAGGAAGCCGTGCTCAAAGCCCTGGGCACTGGCTGGCGCAAGGGCATCAGCTGGCGCGACATTGAAGTGCGCAACGACCCGGGCGGCCGCCCCACCATTGCCTTGCGGGGTGGCGCGCGCGACGTCGTCGAACAGCTTGGCATCACCGACATGCAAATCAGCATCTCGCACTGCCGTAGCCACGCCACGGCCTATGCCCTGGCTCAAGGACGCGACAAGGACGTCGACGCCGACTAAACGAGCCCCCGGCCCTCGCGGCTCAGGTCCTCGAGGCGCTGGACCATTTCCGCGATCTGCCTGGCAGCGTCGAATCCTGAGTGCCGCGCTGCGAACGCCTGGGCTGACGCGGTGCAGCTGGTGTCGGCGAGCATTTGCCGGAACTGCGCTTCGATGTGCCGCGGATCGGCCGGCGAAGCCCCCAGCCCGGCGCCCATCCGCAGGACGGCGTTGACCAACAGGGCTTGTTCGACGTGGATCGGTACGTGCAACGCCGGCTTGCCGGCCATGAGCAGCGCCACCAGCGTGCCGTGATTGCCGTTGAGGATGGCCCAGTCGCATTGCTCGCCCACCTGGCGCATGTCGAGCGGCTCGTTCTCGAAACGGAGCGTGGCCGTGGTGAAACGGCGCTGCATCGCTTCGTCGATGCCGGCGGCATACACGATGGTCGGCTGCCCGGAACCGGCCAGCAAACCGAGCAGCGTTGGCAGTTCGGGAAACGGCTTCAGATACGCATAGATGCGTTTGCCGTTCCCCGCAGGCCAGACGAACGACTTGCCGAAACCGCTCTGCCAGGCTCCCCAATAACGCACGCCCGGCCGAACCCCATAGTGGTCGAGTTCGGGAAACGTTACCAGTAGGTGCTCGTCGTGTGGATAATAAAGCTGCGAGACGCGGGCCAGCGGCGGCTGCCCCATCCGCGCAAGCACCTGGTTAATCGCATCGAGCACGCGTTGTTCGTCGGCCGCCAGGCGCGCGGGATCGGGATTCAACCACGGCTGCAAACAGGTCAGCGGCGACTCGTCGAGCGGGCAGAAGAAGCCGGTGCCCAAAAGTACCCGGCGCGCGCGGTGACTTCGCGCGGCCAGCAGCGCTGTCGGGCTATGATCGAACACGGCGACGTCCGGATTGACGTGCCGGAAAATGCTCTGCCAGGCCCGGGCCAGCGCGGTCAACTGCTGGGCATCGCCAAAGCCGTTTTCGTGCAGCACGTGGGCAAACGACAGCGTCGGGCCAAGCGACGCCGTGCGCCACTGCTTGAGTGGTGCTTGCCAGAACTCCACGCCAGGCGTCGCGAAAAGCACTTCGGCGCGGGACAGGTCTTGCAGCACAAGCGAGACGCGATGCCCGCGCTCGGCGAGCGCCAATGCCAGTGGGCGCAAGTTGACCAGATGGCCCAGGCCCTGCCCCAATTCCCACGCGAGTAGATAGGTCGCCATACGTTGGCTGGGCCGTTTTCTCGTGGCAGCGCGTCAGCGTACGAGTCGCGCGGTCGGCCGGAACGATCGTGCTACTGGCCGCGGGCTTCGACGACTTTCTTCTTCGCTGGCGATTTCTTCTTGGCCGCCTTTTTCTTGGGCTTGGCAGCCGCCCCGTCTTCGCCGGCGGCGGCCTTCTTCGTCGCAGCCTTTTTCTTGAAACCGCCTTTGCGCGGCGCCTTTTTCTTGGGCGGACCAAGCGCGGCTCGGGCGGCCAGCAGTTCGAGCGCTTGCTCCTTGGTGACGCCCTCGGCCGCGGCCCCCTTGGGCAGCGACGCGTTGGTGACGCCGTCAGTCAGGTACAACCCGTAGCGGCCTTCGAGCAATTGGATCGCCTGGCCGGTGACCGGCGAGGGTTCGAACGTCCGCAGCGGTTCGCGGCGAGCGCCAAAGCCGCGCCGCATGGCCTTGGGCTGCGCAAGCAACTCCAGGGCTTGCTCGAGCGTCACATCGATGGGCGATACGCCGGCAGGCAGGCTGCGCGTCTCTTCGCCGCACTTGACATACGGCCCAAACCGGCCGTTATAGGCCACAACGTTTTGACCCGTCGTGGGGCTGGTGCCCAGCTCGCGCGGCAGCGAGAGCAGCTTGAGCGCCACTTCCAGTGTCACGTCGTCGGGCTGCATGTCTTTGAGCAGCGAAGCGTTCTTTGGCTTTTCCTCGTCTTCGGCCGACCCGCGCTGCACGTAGGGTCCAAAGCGCCCCACTTTCAAATACACGGGCTTGCCCGTCTCGGGGCAGTAGCCCAGCGGCTGTTCGCTTTGTTCGGCCTGGCCGAGCAGTTCCAGGGCCTTGTCAACCGAAAGCTCATCGGGCGCGGTTTCGTCGCGCAAGCTGGCTCGTCGCTCGCCTTGCTGCAAAAAGGGTCCGTAGCGGCCAACGCGGACGTAGATCGGCTCTTGCCCCTCGGGCTGGCCGATCAGAATGCGGCCAATGTCCCGGGCATCGATCTCCTCCGACTTATTGGCCAGCAGCTTTTTCAGCCCCGGCTTGCCGTCGCCAAAATAAAAGTCGCGCAAGTAGTCGATGTGGCCCGACTCGCCGCGGCTGATGGCGTCGAGGTCGTCTTCCATCTGGGCCGTGAACTTGTAGTCGACCAGGTTGGGCAAGTGATCGGAGAGCAACTGCGAAACGGCAAAGGCCACCCAGGTGGGCACCAGCGCGTTGCCCTTCTTAAAGACGTACTCGCGCGCCAGGATCGTGTCGATGATCGACGCGTAGGTGCTCGGCCGGCCAATACCCATTTCTTCCAGCGCGCGAGTGAGCGACGCTTCGCTATAGCGCGCCGGTGGCTGCGTGGTATGGCTTTTCGTTTCCAGGTCGCGGCACTCCAGCCGCTCGCCCACGCTCACGGCAGGCAGCACGGTCTCCTGCTCGGCCAGATCGGCCGCCGGGTCGTCGCTGCCTTCGACATAAGCCCGCAGGTAACCGGCAAAGTCAATCGTGCGGCCGCCTACCTGAAACACGGCGCCGCTGCCCGACACGGTGATGGTAATCCGACGGCCGCGGGCATCGGCCATCTGGCTGGCCACGGTGCGCTTCCAGATCAGGTCGTAGAGCTTGAACTCGTCGGCGTTCAACTGGCCGCGCAGCTGCTCGGGAAACGCGAACGGGTGACCCGCCGGGCGGATAGCCTCGTGCGCCTCCTGGGCATTTTTGACCTTGGTTTGATACTGCCGCGCTTCGCCGGGCAGATATTCGCGCCCATATTGCGATTCGACCAGTTCGCGCGCCGCCTCGACGGCCACCCGGGCCAGATTAGTCGAGTCAGTACGCATGTAAGTAATGTGGCCATTCTCGTATAGGCTTTGGGCGGCCTGCATCGTGCGTTTGGCGGTAAAGCCGAGCTTGCGATTGGCTTCTTGCTGCAGCGTGCTGGTGGTGAACGGCGGCGACGGCTTGGACGTGAACGGCTTGTCGTCGAGCGTTTCGACCTGAAACTCGGCCTTGCGCAGCCGCTCGGCCAGCGCGGCGCTGGCGGTGGCGTCGAGCAGCAGAAACGAGGGGTCCTTGAGCTTGCCGGTCGCGGCGTCAAAATCCTTGCCGGCCGGAATTCGCCGACCGTCGACCGAGACCAGTTCGGCGCTGAACTGCTGACCGGTCTGCTTGGCAAACGTGCCCAGCAGGTCCCAGTACGTGGCCGAGACGAAGGCCATGCGTTGCCGCTCGCGTTCGACGATCAACCGCACGGCCACACTCTGCACGCGGCCGGCCGACAGCTTGGGGCGCACCTTGCGCCACAGCAGCGGCGAAACTTCGTAGCCGTACAGGCGGTCGATGATCCGCCGCGTCTCTTGGGCCCGAACCAGGTCGTCGTCGATCGAGCGGGGGTGTTCGAGCGCTTCCTGGATGGCTTCTTTCGTGATCTCGTGGAATACCAGGCGATGCACGGGCACCTTGGGCTTGAGCAGCTCGTGCAAGTGCCAGCTGATGGCCTCGCCCTCGCGGTCTTCGTCCGTCGCCAGATACAGGTCCTTGGCGTCCTTGAGCAAGCCCTTGAGCTTTTTGACCTGGGCCGTCTTGCCTGGCGGAATGATGTAGACCGGGTCGAAGTCCTGGTTGACGTTTACGCCCAGGTAGGCCCAATCCTCGCCCTTGAACTCGGCGGGAATCTGTTTGGCGCCCTGCGGCAAGTCGCGAACATGGCCGATGCTGGCCTCGACCGTGTAGTCGCGGCCCAAGAATTTGCTGATCGTCCGGGCCTTGGCAGGCGACTCGACGATTACCAGCGACTTGCCGTTACGGGGGGCTGCCTTTTTGGCCATGCTGTGTGACACGCTCTCGGTGGAAAAGGTCGCCGCGGCGAACTCCCGCCAGGTGAGAATTCGCACCGGTCATGAAAAGTCTGCGGGCTCCGACCCATCTTCGGCGATCCGGCAGCGGTTTGGCCCGCTTGTCCTCGGATCGCGGCACAACGCCTCCCATCCATGCCATTGATTCATGTACGAATTTCCGGACAGGCCGGTCGACCGGACCCGGAAACATGATCGCAAGGCCAAATACAACAATCACTTGCGACACCAACTTGGCGACTAAGCGCCAAGGGCTCCCTGGGACCGCAGTCGCCACCATTAATACCGGCATTCCGCCGCTGTCAAGGCTGGTAGCAGGCCGGAGGTGCCGGCGCTGGCAGAAATTCCAGGGAAATTTGGGCCGGTCCTTGACGCCTGACAACTGTACTAGTACACATAGTACAGTAAGGAGCGACGCGTGGAATTCACCATCAACACCACTGCCGGATCGGCCATCTATCAGCAACTGATCGAGCAGGTTTGCTCGGCCGTCGCCCGCGGACGCCTGCGTACCGGTGATCGGCTGCCCAGCGTCCGCGAACTATCGCAGACGCTGGTGATCAATCCCAACACCGTGGCGCGGGCCTACACCGAGCTTGAGCGTGAAGGAATGCTCTATACGCGGCCTGGCCTGGGCGTATTCGTGGCAGAATGTCCCGGCGCGCTTTCGCCCGACGAGCGTCGACAGCGGCTGCAAGGCCCCATCGAACGTTTGCTGGTCGATGCCGCCCGGCTGGGCTGCTCGGCCGACGAGGTGCTCGAACTCGTCGGCGAGCAGTTGCCGCAGTTCCAGTGGCTGCCAGCGACCGCGTAAGCGTGCGTGTGTGCCTGCTTGAGAAGAACCAGAAGCTGACCCGCGAGAGCCACCGCGATGGAAGACGCCATCGTCATCGACGGCCTGACCAAATACTACGACGACCGCCCGGTGGTCAATCAACTGCGACTGCGCGTGCCCACCGGCTGCGTCTACGGCCTGCTCGGTCGCAACGGCGCCGGCAAAAGCACTTTGATCAAAATGTTGCTGGGCCTGGTGCATGGCGACCTGGGCAGTGCCCGACTGCTGGGAGCCGAAACGCCCGAACTGCCGCCGGAGATTCGCGCACGCATTGCCTACCTGGCCGAAGGACATCCGCTGTACGGCTGGATGACCGTGGCGCAAGCCGTACGCTTCACTCGTGGATTCTACCCAGTGTGGCGCGAGCGGTTTCTGGCGGGCATTCTCGACCATTTTGGCATTTCGCCCAAAGCCAAGATCCGCCGGCTGTCGAATGGTCAGCGCGCCCAGGTGTCGTTGGCGCTCGCGCTGGCGCCCGACCCCGAGCTGCTGATTCTCGACGACCCGACCCTGGGGCTCGACACGGTGGTGCGCCGCGATTTTCTCGAATCGCTGATTCATTTGATCCAGCGTCAGGGACGCACAATTCTGTTCAGCTCGCACATCCTGGGCGACGTCGAACGCGTGGCCGACCGCATCGGCGTGATGGCGGAAGGCGTGCTGCGGGTCGACTGCCCGACCGAACACTTCAAGGCTGCGCTGCGGCGCGTGGTGCTCGAGTTCAGCGGCGAGGTGCCGCGTTTTCCCAGCTGCCCGGGGCTGGTCAGCCAGCGGCAATTGGGCGGCAAGCTGGAAATCGTCGTCGTCGGCTATGGCGACGAGCATCGCGAACTGGCCGAGTCGCTAGGAGCGCTGCGGGTCGACGTGCTGGAAATGAACCTGGAGGACGCGTTCATCGCCTACACGCGCGGCGAATCGCGTCCGCTGCCGAGCCTCGAATGGGAGGGCGCCGCGTGCTGACAAACCTGACTTGGAAGGAATGCCGCGAGCTGGCCCCGCTGTTTCTCGGAGCTATGGCGTTGCAGCTCACCTTGGCCTTGATTCCCAACGACGCCTGGTGGCTGCAACTTTTCGTGTCCTACGAATCGCGGGGCTCGATTCCCTTTGTCAGCGATACGCTCAGCAGTGTGCTGCTGGTCGTGGCCGGCGCGACAGCCCTGGCACTCGGCTTGGCGCAGACGTTTCTTGAATCGACGCGCGGTACGTACGCGTTCCTGTTGCACCGCCCCGTCCGGCGCGACCGCGTGTGGTTGCATAAACTGGCCGTGGGCATCGGACTGACGCTGACCGTGGCGGCGCTGCCGGTCTTTGTGTACGCGGTGTGGGCCGCAGTGCCCGGCACACACGCCAGCCCGTTCTATTGGTCGATGACGGCCTGGGCCTGGCAGCTCGTGGTGGCGACGCCACTGTTGTACCTGGGCGCTTTTCTGAGCGGTTTGCGACCCGGTCGCTTGCTGGGCAGCCGACTGTTTCCAGCGGCCGGGGCCTTCGTGTTGTTCACGCTGGCGCAAGCGCCGGTCGGCCCCGAGTGGTTGCGGCTGGCCCTGGTGCTGCTGAGTGAAGCACTGCTGGCGGCGATGATCGTGTACGTGGGCGACACGCGCGACTACTCCTGAACGCATGCGAGGTAAATGCCATGGCAAACTCCAATCGAGTGGCGCGGCGATGGATGCCGCTCGCGCTAGGCACGCTCTTGGCCCTGGGGGCCGCCTTGGTGTGGGCCTTCCTCTGGATGTGGCCGACCACGGTATTGCAATACATGCTGGCCAAGCAATCGCCCAGCACCTATCTGATGGTCACCTCCGACGGGCAAGTCTTGCAAAGCACGACGAGCCTCAGCATGCTCGATCAGACCTTTCG
Source organism: uncultured Planctomycetaceae bacterium (assembly GCA_964585335.1). Lineage (GTDB taxonomy): Bacteria > Planctomycetota > Planctomycetia > Pirellulales > PALSA-1355 > CAZPED01. Next base: position 11,252 of record CAZPED010000023.1, read on the forward strand.
CACGCTCGACGGGCAGTTGGTCGAAGGTGAGGAACCAACACAGTCGAGCTATGTCAGCGGGGCGCTCTATGGCCCGGACATGCCCGAGATCCAGCCAGCCGCTTGGGGACAGCGAATCGTCAGCTTTGGCACGCGGCGCCTGACCGCTTACTGGTACCTGGTGGCCGAGCCAAGCACTCCGGGAAGGTCCTATCTGGTCGGCTACGATGCCCGCACGCGCCACTTGATCGGTCACCTGAGCGCACAGGGATTCAGCACCACGGTTCCGGCGATCGATCGGCAGTTTCAACTCCCCAATCGCACGACATTCTACGGCGATATCGCAACGACCACGCATTGGCGCGACGCCGCAGAACCCTACTCGCCGCCGGCCGGCCCGGTACTGCTTTACCTGGTCTCCGCCGGAAAGCTGCTGAAAGTCAATCTCGATCGGCAAACCATCGAGCCAGTCAATCTGCCGGGAAGCGCGATTTCGATCGGCATGATTGCTCTGCCACCCCCCAAGGATTCGGCGAAACGAGACGACACTCCGCGAGCACTGGTCGTCCGTCTGGTGGACGAATTACTCGTGATCGATGACCAAGGACAAACACTGCGCCGAATCCCCATTCCCGCCGCGGCCCGCGACCTGACCGTCTCGCTTTATCTGACACCCACCGACCGCGTGGTACTGACCGCGAGCCATTGGTTGAATAGCGCTGAGGGCACGACCATTTACTGGCTCGACGGCCAACCCGCACAACTTGCCCAGGAGCGAACTTGGAGTTCCCCAACCCAACCTGGCACGCCTGCCAGCGGGCTGGGCAACTTCTTGCTGGGCATGTCGGCGCCCGCGCCGCTGCTGTGGGGCCTGACGACCTTGGCAATCCTGCCCAATTCAAAGCTTTCCGAGGGCAAGGCGAACGATTACGCCTCGGCGTTTGCTGACTCTCTGGCCGAGACGGGCTCGATCTTGCTCTGCGTGATGGCCGTCTCCTTGGTTTTGGCGGTGCTCTGCGCGCGGCGGCAAGCGCGATTGCACGGCTCGCAAACATGGGGTTGGGTGGCGCTCGTGCTGCTGCTGGGGCCAGCCGGTTACCTGGCCTACCGGCTGCAGCGGCCCTGGCCGCTGTGCGTGCCGTGTCCGCGATGCCGCCAGCGTGTGCCGCGCAAGTTGGCTAACTGCACGCTCTGCGCGGTTTCGTTTGAGCCGCCTGCCGTGTTGGGCGTCGAGATCTTCGCCTAGGTCGAGATCTTTGCGGGTGGCCGTTGCCCGCGAAGTGAGCAGCAATTGAGCGGCAAAGCCCGGCGTGGACTGGGGTTGCAATTACCAGGGCTGGCCCTACAATCACCGGCGGATTGTCGCGATTGCGCGCCGATTCACAGGACGTGACATTCATCCAGGGCGCTGTCGCCGCGGCCGCTTGGTCGCCGCGCTTTCCCGTGCAGCCCCTCACCGATAAGGAACCGCTGACGTGGCCAGTCCATTTTCCGTGTTTCGCCGGCATCAAAAAGTGCTTTTGGCCGTCGTTTCCATTGGCGCCATGGTGGCCTTCGTGTTTCTCGATCCGGTCATGAAGTACCTGGGCCAGGGACCGCCGGTCGAAAATCCCGTCGTCGTCGAATCGAAGTACGGCAAATGGACTCAGGCTCAGCTCGACGGCCTGCGGGCTCAGCGCGAAATGGTGAACCGTTTCTTGCAGAACGTCACCTACCAAACCGTCATGGCGCAAAGCAAGTCGGGGCTGCGCCAGCCGCACCAGTTGGAAATGCAGGCGCAGCAGCTCTACATGTTCTGGCATCAGATGCTGCTGGCCCGGACCAAGCCGGGCCCCGAGGAGTCGGCTGTCGAAACGTTGGTGCTTTCTCGCAAAGCGGCGTCGGAAGGGATGGTCGTGAGCGACCAGTCGATCAATGACCTGTTGCGGCAAATCACCGACAACAGCCTGACCTCGGACGCGCTGCAACAGATCATTGGCCAGTTGTCGAACGACCGCTCGAGCGCCTCGGTCACGCGACTGTTCGACGCGCTGCGAACCGAACTGCTGGCCTCGAAGTACAGCCAGAACTTCTACCAGAGCGTACGCGACACCACGCCGGCGCAGCGATTCACGTACTACGAAGCCCTGAACCGCCGAGCCAAGGCCGAGGTGCTGCCGTTGAGCGTGGCCGGCTTCGTGGGGCAAATTGCGCAGGAACCGAGCGCCGCCGAGATTCAGAAGCTGTACGACGCCCATAAAGATGCGTTCCCCGATCCAGCTTCGCCCGAACCTGGCTTCAAGGAACCCAAGCGAGCATCGTTCCAGTACTTCAAGGCCGACTACGCCAAGCTGATCGAGGAGTTCAAGCCCCAGGTCACCGAGACCGAGATCGCCGAGTATTACGAGAAGAACAAGCAAACACAGTTCCAAGCTGCCGAATTGCCGGGCGAGGACGCCGACAAGGCCAAGGACAACGAGCGGTCCAGCGAGGACAAGCCGGCGGCCGATCAGCCGGCCGACGAAGCGAAGCCCGAAGCCGCGCCGACCGAGCAAGCGGGCGAAGAAAAGCCCGCGGCGGACAAGCCGGCTGAAGAGAAGCCGGCCGACGAGGCTCCCGCTGCCGACAAGCCCGCCGAACCCGCGGCAGAGCCGAAACCCGAGGGTGAAAAGCCGGCCGATGCTCCGGAGCTGCAGGCGGCCCGCGCGGGCGCGGCCTTCCGCCTGGTGAGCCAGGAAACTGCCAGCGAAGCGCCTGCCGCCGAGGAGAAACCCGCCGAGGGGGCAGCGCCTGCCGCCGAACCCGCCGCGGAGAGCAAGCCGGAGGCCGCAACTGCCGAGCCCGCGGCGGACGCCAAACCGACCGAAGATAAGCCCGCTGAAGAGACGCCGGCCGAAGAAAAGCCCGCTGCCGAGGACAAGCCGGCCGAAAAGCCCGAGGTCAAGTACCTGCCGCTCGAAAAGGTCAAGGACTCGATCCGCGAAAGCATTGCCGGCGGCCGGGCGATGGAAAAGATCACCAAGACGTTCGAAGAGTTGCAAGGCGTCATGCGCCGCTTTGCCGACGAGCTGGACATCTACAACACCAGCAAGGAAAAGTCGGGCAAGCCGCCCGTGTTCCCGTTTGACGAGCTGGCCAAGGCCAACGGCCTCGAAGCCAAGGCGCTCGACATGGTCACCGCCGCGCAAGCCGCCGAATCCGATTT
>CAZPED010000024.1:0-14114 GCA_964585335.1 uncultured Planctomycetaceae bacterium
TGACGCACGCCTTCACGCTGGGCTACAGCCGCAAATTCGAGCGGGTGATCCTGAACACGGCCTACCACTATAGCTTCAGCCCGACCCGCCACGTGACCACTAGCGACATCGTGGGCGGCGACTTCGACAACACCAACATGCGGGCGCAAGCTCACTTTGCCATGATCAGCTTGCTGGTGCCGTTCTAGTCGGCCAGCCAGGCACGCCATTCCCCAGGGATTCACTCCGACACGCTCCGAAAGCGTGTCGGAGCGGGAAATCCGCGATAGAATCGCGATAGGACGAGCTACTCGTCCTGATCCTCAACTCCCTGGTAATCTCAAAAAGCGCATGCTGAACGTCGAACAAACGCTCGGGCGCGCGGTCGCGCACTTGCAGTCAGGTCAACTCAAGCAGGCCGAACAGTTGTGTCGGCAGGTTTTGCAGGCGCAACCTAATCATGTGCCGGCGATCCATCTGCTGGGCGTGGTGGCCTTGCAGGCAAACAATCCGGCAGCGGCTATCGAATTGCTGACCCAGGCGGTTCGCGTCAATGGCGGCGAGCCCTCGTTGCACTTGAACCTGGGTGAAGCGTTTCGCGCGGGCGGACAGCTGGATGCCGCCTTGGCTAGCTACCGCCGCGCCGAGCAGCTTGCTCCCGGCTCGCCGCAGCCGCGGTTCCTAATGTCATTGGTCGAACTGGCACGCGGCGACCTCGCGGCCGCGCAAGCCTGCTGTCAGCGGGCTCTGCAACTGGCGCCCGACTTTGCCGAGGGGCACTATGCTTTGGCAAACCTGTGGCGGCAGCAGGGCAACTTAGCGGCGGCACGCAATGAGCTGCAAGCGGCTTTGGCCATCCGGCCCGACTACTACGAAGCGCTGGTGAACCTGGGCACGCTCTCGCGCGAATTGAACGACGTTTCGACGGGCCGCGCCAGCCTGCAACGAGCCATCGAGCTACATCCGCACCAGGCCGATGCCTTTGTGTTTCTGGCCAATCTTGAAGCCGCGGAGCAAAACTGGCCTCGCGCGCTCGAACTGTATCGTCAGGCCGAGCATCTCGTACCGCTCAGTGCCATCGTCCAGGCACGCATCGGCACCGTGCTGCAAGCCACGGGCCATCTGGACGAAGCAATCGTCTACTACCGCCAGGCTCTGGTGTTGGGGCCCAACCTGGCCGAAGCGCACTATAACCTGGGTACGGCGCTGGCCGAGAAGGGGTTAGCCGACGAAGCCGCCCGGCACTACGAGGCCGCGATTCGTTGCGACTCCAAACAGGCTGACGCTCTGGTAAATCTGGGTGCCTATTGCCAGGAACAAGGCGATGACGAAGCCGCGCTCGCGCATTACGAGGCCGCCCTGGCGCTGAAACCCGACGCAGCGCAAGTACATTACAACCGCGGACTGATTCTCCTCAGACGGGGTAACTGGCTGGAAGGCTGGCGCGAGTATGCCTGGCGGCTGGGCGTGCCCGGGTTTCCGGTCCACCTGCGCAGCGAGCCGCTGTGGGACGGCAGCAACGCGCCGGAAAGTACGCTACTCGTACACGCCGAACAGGGGCTGGGCGATACCCTTCATTTCATTCGCTACCTGGCCGAAGCTCGCCAACGTTGCCGCCGATTGATATTCCAAGCGCCCGCGGCACTTTTGCCCCTACTGCGGCAGTCGGGCTACGACGACGTCTGCGGCGATAACGAACCTGCGCCGCCGTGCGATGTGCAAATTCCGCTCCTCAGCCTGCCGGGACTATTGGGGACGACCATCGAGTCGGTGCCTCGGTCGGTACCCTATTTGGCAGTCGCCCCTGCGCTGGTGGCGGACTGGCGCGAACGGCTGCACGGCATCGGTCCCCGCCGCATTGGCATTGCCTGGCAGGGCAGCCGCACCCACAAGAGCGACCATTCTCGTTCGCTCCCGCTGGCGCTATTTGAAGGATTGGCGAGATTGCCCAGCGTGACGCTCGTCAGCTTGCAGAAGGGATACGGCGCTGAGCAGCTCGACACGGTAAGTTTTCCAGTACACCGCTTGCCCGCGGACTGGGACGAGGCAGCCGGCGCGTTTGTCGATTCGGCCGCGGTAATGAAAAATCTTGACCTGGTGGTGACGGCCGACACGGCAATTGCCCACCTGGCCGGCGCCTTGGGGGTCGACGTGTGGGTAGCTTTGCACACCCGCCCCGATTGGCGTTGGCTGCTCACGGGCAACGGCACGCCGTGGTATCCGACGATGCGGCTGTTTCGCCAATCGTGCGCCGGCCATTGGGAGGACGTGTTCAGGGCGATCGAGGCGGCCTGGCAAACACGAATCGACAATCCGGTCAACCAAGTTCGCCCAGGGCTTTAAGGCAGCTCGCGGATGCGCAGGTTGCGATAGTCGAGACGCGTGCCGTGGTTCTGCAGGCCAATGTATCCATTGGCGCGCTGAATGCCCGGATGCTCGGCCACTTTGTCGGGGTGCTTATCGAGATGTGCCTCGACGATCGGCACGTCGTTCAGCTTCACCTTCACCTCGCGCCCCTGGCAGGTAATGTGCATCTTCTGCCATTGGCCGGCCGGCTTGCTGGCGCGCTTGCTCGGCGGCTCGATGCCGTAGACGCTGCCGCAATACTGATAGGGCTGCAACTGGGCATATTCGGGGGCCGCGTCGTCGAGCACCTGCACTTCCATGCCGGCAAAGGCCGGATTGCCCTGGTGCGGTGCCCGCAGGAACACGCCGCTATTGCCGCCCGCCGGCACGCGAAACTCGAGTTCGAGCTCGAAGTTAGCGTACTGTTTGTCGGTCGACAGCCAGCCGCCACCGCCTCCGCTGCAATACAATATGCCGTCTTCCACCTTCCAACTGCCCTGCGGGCCATCAATAGCCTGCCAGCCCGTCAGATCGCGGCCATTGAACAATGGCTTCCATTCGTCGGCCGCGGTCGTGGCCAACATCGACAACAACAACAGCGACCAAAGCCCTGCGATCTTGCGGTGGCAAAGCATCATAGTTCTCGGGAGGGATGGTGGTGGGGTGGGACGTTTAGGGAGTGGGACGGTCGTTAGCCGCGCCAGCTGGCGGCAACCACACGCGACTTAGCGTACTTGCTGCGCGAGTGGCCCGCAACTAGGCCTGCGAATGCCACTCGTAAACGGCAATATTGCCGAAGCACTCGTCAACTTCAATCCGCAGCCGGGCAGGATGCGCGCCGGTGCGGGCTTGCAGATCGGCCGCCAGGCGCTGGCCGACGTACTGGGCCAGCAATTCCGAGGTGGTATTGGGCACGGGCAGCAGAATGCAGTCGCAACGAGGGAAGATCCAGCGGCGTTCCTCGAATCGAACTTCCACCTCAACGTCGTTGGCCGTGACCCGAATCTGTGGGTGCTGAGTAGGCAGCAACATATGGTGGTCGAGCTCGTCGACAATGGCCTTGAGCGCATCGCGCAAGGCGATGAAATCGACCACGTAGTGATTCTCGTCCAACGGACCGTAAACTTCAGCGGCGACGCGATAGTTGTGGCCGTGCAATCGCTCGCACACGTCACGGTTGTAAGTGATGAAATGCCCGGCGCTGAAGACCAGGTAGTCTTTTGAAATGCGGACGTGATAGTGTTCGGTCAAGGCAGGTGTCGCTCAAGAAGGTATATCGAAAACGCCCCGAGTCGCCGCCTTTGAAATCCTAGCGTGCCAGGCGGAACGGCACCCTAATTATTCCATCGCGCAGGGCGGCAAACAAACCGGCCGTGATCAAGTCGGCCGTGGTGCCGGGGTTACGCAGGTGGCCATCGGCCCTCAGCCAGAAGTCGAGGTCGGCCAGTGCCTCTTCGTACGCCTCGTCGCGCGGGCGACCAGCGGCCAACACCGCGGCGGCCAGCCCAGCAGCCTGTTGGGCCACGTCAATTCCGCGGCGGCGGGCAATCAGGCTGTCGGGATACTCGGCCATCACCTGCAAAAAGACGTGTACGATGGCGTCGGATATCGTCAGCCCCTGCCCAAGGGCGCCGGCAAGTCCCGGCCGCACCACGTGCAGCACATGCTCAAAGCGCTCGGCGTATTGCCGGGCCACCAGGTCGCGGTCGGCCGCCAGTCGCATGGCTGCAACCAGATCGGCTGGAGGCGCATCGGCAACGTCCGCCGCCGCGGCCTTTCCCCACCCGCCGGGATTGGCCACTCGAATCGCCTGATACACGTCTCGGGAATCGTCGGCCGTCAGTTGTTCGAGCACTTGGCCGATGCCTTGTTCGAGCGGCTCGGAGCGGGGCACCTTGGCCAGCGGGGCCACAAGCAGCAATGTGCCCAGGTTGGTGTTCGTTTCAACGGCGCGGCGCGTCGTTTCGACGGCCGCCAGAATGGTTTGCCCCAGCGGCACTTCGACCGCCGCTTCGAGGATCGGGCCGATGAGCGTGGCCGCGACGATAAAGTCGGGGTACGTCGCGTCTTCAAAATCGGCGCCGCGGTGCACGTTGCCCGGTTTGGGCGCCGTGGCCTCCATGATCGTGGCCAGCGTGGCGCATTGGCCGATCGAAAGCTGGTGCCAGGCGTGTGACGTCGATGGGTCGCTCATGGCGCGACCTCGCCGCGGGCACGCGCCGGCAGCGCGTTGCGCTGTAAGAAGCTTTCAACGATCGGCACGATCCGCTCGTAGGCATCTTCGACCACGTAGTGGCCCGCGTCTTCCAGGCGATGGACCTCGGCCGCCGGGTAGAACTCGAGAAAGCGGTTGAGAAACTGCGGCGTAAAACACCAATCGCGCATGCCCCAGACAAACAGAAACGGCGCGGAGGCCAGCATGGGCAGCCCGCGCTCGATGTCCAGCAGCGTGCCATAGCTGGGGTGGCGGGGCGACATCGGAATGTCGAGCACGAAGCGATAGATCGCCTGCCGGTGGGCCCAGCTGTCGTACGGCGCGAGCAGGCCAGCCTTGACCGCCGGCGTCATCCGGTCGTGATGCTCGACCGCCATGTAGACGGCAGCGCGAGCAAACGCATTGAAACCTTGCAAGGCCACCTTCCCGAGCACCGGCGTGCGACAGACGCGAATTCGCCAAGGCATTTGACGGGACCGGAATGCCGCGGTATTGAACAGCACGTACCGCGCAAAGCGGTCGCGATGGGCCAGTGCCGTGCCCATGCCGATGGCGCCGCCCCAGTCGTGCGCCAACAGAGTGACGTCGCGCAGATCGAGCGTTTCGACCAATTGGCCGAGGTTAGCCACATGCTGCGCCAGTCGATAGGGGTAGTGGCGCGGCTTGTCGCTGAGTCCGCAGCCGATGTGGTCGATGGCAATTCCCCGGTAGCGCGGCGCGAGGGCTTGCACCAGGTTTCGCCAATAGAACGACCCGCTGGGGTTGCCGTGAACCAGCAGCAGGACATCCCCCGCTCCCTCGTCGATATAGTGGTACCGCAGATCACCCAGCATGAGCTGGCGCGATTCGAACGGATAGAGCGATCGCCAGAGGGCGGGATTGGTCATAACGGCAGCGGGGGGCAACGGCTGGGCAGCGACAGCGCTCAATATAGCCGTCCCGGCGGCGAGTGGTCTATCCGTGCGTCCCAGGACCATCCAGAGGGCCGCCAGACACCGTCAAACCGCCCATGGCTCTCGGGGGCACGATAGCACCCCGGCGGCCCTTCTAGCAGGTCTTGGCGAAGCCCTGGGACGGCCCTACGATGAACATGGCCCGGGCGCCCAGCCGCGCCGGTGGGCTAGAATTGAGCTATCGTCGCTACAAGCCGTATGAACGGAGCTGCCGTGATCGAATTAGCCTTCCAAGCCGAGCATTTCATCAACCGCGAGCTGAGCTGGCTGGAGTTCAACGCGCGGGTGCTCGAAGAAGCCGAGGACCCGTCGAATCCGCTGCTCGAGCGGGTCAAGTTTCTCTCCATTTTCAGTTCGAATCTCGACGAGTTCTTCATGGTGCGGGTGGCCGGGCTGCGCGAGCAGGCCTTTGGCGACGGCGCGCCGCAAGACTACTCGCCCGACGGCTTGCGGGCCATTACTCAGTTGCACCGCGTGGCCAAGCGAACGCAAGAGCTGGTGGCGGCCGAGTATCGCTGCTGGAACGAATCGGTGCTGCCGCAACTCACGCAAGAGGGCATTCGCCTGCTGGCTTACGAGGAGTTGGCCGGCGCACAGCGCGACGCGCTCGACCGCTTCTTCCGCGACCGGGTGTTCCCGATTCTGACGCCGATGGCGATCGATCCCAGCCATCCGAGCCCCCATTTCCACAACCGACAGCTCTACCTGGGAGCAATGCTGCGGCGCCATCACGGTCTGGGGCCCAAGCAGCTGTTCGCCGTGGTACAGCTGCCGCAGATTCTGCCGCGGTTCGTGCCGCTGGGCGCGGCCGACGAGCCGCAGTTCATTCTGCTCGAACAAGCCGTGGCCGCGCGGCTACCTGAGTTGTTCGGCGGCTTCGACGTGCTGCATTGGACGACTTTTCGCATCACCCGCGACAGCGACATCGAACTGCTCGAGCAAGAATCGGACGACATGCTGCGGCTGATCGAGGAGCGGCTCAAGGCCCGCCAGCGCGGCGATGCCGTACGGCTTGAAGTCGCCACGGGCGCCAGCGAGGAGCTGGTGCAAAAAATCAAAGAGGAAGAGTCGCTCCGCGAAGCCCTCGAGTCGACCACCGACCATTACAGCGAGGTGTACCGCATTCCTGGCCCGCTCGACCTGACCGGGCTGATGGAACTGTACGAGGTGCCGAATCGCGATTATCTGCGCAACGCGCCGTTCTCGCCCCAGACGCCGCGCGGGCTGCGTTCGCGGCGAGGCGAGGACTTGTTCGCCGCGATTGCCGAGCGCGACATCTTGCTGCACCACCCGTACGACTCGTTCGATCCGGTGGTCGACTTTGTCGCCAGCGCCGCCAAGGATCCCAAGGTGCTGGCCATCAAGCAAACGCTTTACCGGATCAGCGGTGATTCGCCGATCACGCGGGCCCTGATGCAGGCGGCCGAAAACGGCAAACACGTAACCGCCCTGGTGGAGCTTAAAGCCCGCTTCGACGAAGAACGCAACGTCGGCTGGGCCCGGCAAATGGAGCGTTCGGGCGTGCACGTGGTGTTCGGCTTTCTGGATCTGAAGACGCACTGCAAGCTGTCGCTCGTGGTTCGGCAAGAAGGCAGCGTGCTGCGCCGCTACGTACACCTGGGTACCGGCAACTACAACCAGACCACGGCACTCGCCTACACCGATTTCGGCTTGTTCACGGCCGACGAGGACATCGGCGAGGACGCCTCGGCACTGTTCAACCTGCTTACCGGCTACTCCCAGGGGCACGCCTGGCGCAAGCTGGTCGTGGCGCCCGAGCATCTTCACCGGCGGACGCTGGAACTGATCGACGAGCAGATTGCCCGAGCACAGTCGGGACTGCCGTCGCGCATCTTCGCCAAGCTTAACGCGCTAATCGACTACCGCGTGATCGAGGCGTTGTACCGGGCCAGTCAGGCCGGCGTGCCGGTCGAGCTGGTAGTGCGCGGCATTTGCGGTTTGCGTCCGGGCCTCAAGGGGATTTCAGAAAATATTCGCGTGACAAGCGTCGTCGACCGCTTTCTGGAGCATAGCCGACTGTACGTGTTCAGCCCCGACGATGAAGCGAAGGTGTTCCTGTCGAGCGCCGACTGGATGCCGCGCAATTTTCACCGCCGCGTCGAAGTGATGTTCCCGATCGAAGCGCCGAATCTGAAGAAGCGCATCCTCACCGAGGTGATTCCGACCTACGTGCGCGATAACGTCAAAGCCAGGATCTTGCTGCCCGACGGCAGTTATCGTCGCGTGCACCCGCAGGCGGGCGAGATCGCGCATCGCTCCCAGGAAGAGTTTCTGGCAATGCGCCCGGCCCAGGCCGAAATCGGCAACGGTGCCGCGCTGGAGAACGGCACAGAGCGTGCGAACAAATCGACCGCCGGCATTTGGCACCAATAGCGTGGTCGGCTATTCCGTGCGGTTGATCGCCTCTCCGAGCAGTGCCGACAGATTGTCCAGGCGGCGCAAATCGTCGACCACGCGGGGATGGGCGAACAGCCGGACCCTTTTCACGTGGTCGTCGAACTGAAGGCCCAAGGCCCTGACGACGGGCGAAATCTCTCCCAGCGGCCGATACAAGTTCGACTTGGCCAACTGGACGTCGATGTTGAACTCGACCTCGCGCTCGACCGGCGGAGCGTCGAACAGGATTTCGTGCGGGGCCACGATCCGCCCAACAGCCGTGCTAACCAACTGGGCAAACTGCTGGGCGCAAGCCACTAGCCACGGATAACCGCGCCGTGCCAGCCGGGCATAGAGCGCGGGCTCTTCCAGAAAACTGTACTGGGCCAATCGTTTGTACAACCGGCGGTGTGCGCCGAACAGACCATCGAGCAACTCACTGGCCGGGCTGTCGCCAGCGGCCTGTTGCAAAGCCGCGATCATCGGCACTTCGCTCAAGCGAAACAAGCTGTCCAGTTCCAACTGGCCGTGCAGCAAATAGAACGCGCGCTGCAACATCGCCGTGGCCGACCGCACGCCGTGGTGCCAGTACACCTCGCTGAACATGACGTAACGGGCAAACACCATCATCTCGGCGGCCGTCTTGCCCTTGTCGCTGATGGCCAGCCCGTCGCCGCGTTCGTTCAAGCACAAACTGCCAATCAAACGGCTCTGGTCAAAGTTGCGGCCATAGGGCACGCCCGCGTGCAGGCTGTCGCGGGCCAGGTAGTCCATCTTGTCGATGTCGATCGGCCCCGACAGGATGCTGGCCAAGAGCCGTGATTTGACGTCGCGCGGCTTACCCGAAAGCAATGCTACGACGTCGCGGGGTTGAATGGCCCAATCGTCGCGCAAGGCGTCGGCGATTTCGCCTTCGAGCAGAAAGCTGTTGGCAAACAGCTCGTGCTGCGGCACGCTGGGCAATTGCATGTCTTCGATCGGGTGGCAGAACGGCCAGTGGCCCAGGTCGTGCAGTAGTGCCGAGACGATCAGCAGCTCGGCGTCGGCCGGCGCGACGACGGCCGCGAACCGCGGATCGAACGACAGGTGCCGCAAAAACAGCAGCGCCAGCCGATACACGCCCAGCGAATGTTCGAAACGCGTGTGAATGGCCGCCGGATAGACCAGCCCAACCAGGCCCAACTGGCTGATGCGACTGAGGCGGCGAAACTCGCCGCTGTCGATCAGCGCGCGAACGCGCGGCGTGAGCGGCACGTCGAGTTCCGGCGGAATGCGCAGCATTCCCTGGCGCCCATCCAGGCCGGCAATTTCGGGCAGATCGCGAAGCGCACTCATGGCGCGGGCATCTCGTGTCGTATTGTCGCTTGACGGCGACCGTCATCAGGTGGCGGCCGACAGCGCCCACAAGGGCGGCAAGCCCAAGGCGGCACGCAACAATAAAGTTACGAGCACATAAAAGCAATAATGCATGGCCGCGCTGCCGAAATCCAAGTCGAGCGTGGCCCAGGCCACACCCGCGCCGGCGGCGATGAATACGGGCGCGACGAACACCCACTGCCACGGTTCGCCGGTCAAGATTCCGTAAGCCGGCAAGGGCGCAAACGCCCCCCACAGCAGCGCATAGGCCAGGCCACCCAAGCCGGCGCGGATGATCAGCGACTTGCCGCGGTAAGGTTCCCGCTCTTCCTCCCGCAAAAACGTGTACCCGGCAAGCGCCAATGGCAGCGAGAGCACGGCCAGGCCGCCCACGATAAATGGCAACTTGTTCGCCACACCCCGCAGGGCCAGCGCCGCGACCAGCGTGACCACCGCGGCCGTGGCTATGCCTGCGACCACGGCCGGCTTGATCTTGGTCTCGGTGCGGGGAATCGGCTTGCTGACCGAGCGCCCCTTGCTGTCCTTGCCCCCCGAGGCAAACTGCTCGGGCACGTGGATTTGCACTTCCTCGGCCGGCGCGTCGGGCACCGTGATGACCTGCTTGCACTTGGGGCAGGGACCCTTCTTGCCGGCAAACTTCTCGCTTACCGAGAAGCGTGCTTTGCAACCCGGGCAGACGACCGAAATGGGCATGCAACGGCTCGACGAGGAGGCGCGAAGGGGGAGGGTTCCACTCTGTTTCCGATGAGGATTCTAGTTTGGCACAGCCGCTTGCCAAGTCAAGCGATGCGGCCGGACGAGACCACCCGGCGGGGCGGCGGAATCGGCGGCAGATTGGGCCAATTTCCCGCGAAAAAACGCCCGTAGGCGCCCTTACTCGTCGCTGGCCAGATCGGCCTCGGTGATCATTGTGAAACGCTTGGCGTCGAGCGTTTCCAGCCCCATCTCGATGTTATCGACCATCAGGGCCACGGCCGCCTTGCCGCGCGGCCGCACCAGCAGAGGATAGGCCTGAATGATGTTCACCTCGGCCTGCAGCAGCGCCGTGCAGACTTGCAACAGCGGCTGGTTTCCCTCGGGTAGTTCGACACCGATCAGATCGCTTTCGATGAGTGCCAAGCCGGCGCGCTCCAGAATCTCGCGCCCCTGTTCGGGGTGGCTGAGCAGAAAGCGGACAAAAGCGCACTCGGCCGAGTCGTTGATCGACAGGGCCACGATTTTGACCTTGCTCCCTTCGAACCGGCGGATAACTTCGAGCAATTGCCCGACGCGATTTTCCATGAAAACCGTAAACTGGCGGATCGACGGATAGTTGCGTCCGCGCATGGTCGAGTAACCGGTGCCCGTGCCTTCGCCAATACTCATGCGACCCTTTTGACCCACGCTGAGAAAGAAATGGAATGCCGAAATGCCGCCCGGTAGGCAGCCTCGGCAACTCCGTAAACCGCTAAACTATAAGGAATTGGAGCGGGTGCGTCAACGATTTCGAGCCGACGCGCCGACTGCCCGTGCACCCATGCTCACCCAACACGACACCGAAATCCGGGTTCGCTATCAGGAGACCGACGGGCAAGGGCGCTTGCACCATGCCAATTATTTCACCTATTTCGAGGTCGGGCGGACAGAATTATTGAGAGCGGCCGGATTTAACTACCGCGACCTGGAAGCCGAGGGCTGGATGCTGGTCGTATCCGAGATCACCTGTAAGTACTATCTGCCCGCCGCCTACGACGACGTCTTGCGGTTGCGGACCACGACGGTCGAAGCCCGGGGCGCACGGATTGTCCACCTCTACCAGGTCTTTCGCGAGGAGACGCTCTTGGCCGAAGGCCGTAGCGTGCTGGCCTGCATCAGCCACGATGGCCGGGTGCGTCGGCTGCCTCCCTCGCTGGTGCTGAAGCGCGATAGCGACGGCTAACGGCTGCGATCGGCTCCTTGTCGCCCCCCCTGCTAAGCTTGCCGACGCGATTGCCGAGTCAGAATTTGCAAGTCATTGGCGACCTGGGCAAACACGTCCGCCCACTGCCCCAACTGCTGCTGCCGGTACAGCCGCAGCGTGGGATACCAGGGACTCGTTTCACCCGCATGCAGCCAGCGCCAGTCGGCCGAGCGAGGCAACAACAGCCACACGGGCACTCCCAGCGCACCGGCCAGGTGCGCAACGGCCGAATCGGAAGTGATCACCAGGTCGAGTGAAACCAGCACCGCCGCGGTATCCATAAAGGGCCCATGGGCTGCGTCGAACTGGGCGTCGAACCACAGCACGTCAAAACGCCCGGCCAGCTGTTCCAATTGCTCGCTTCCGAAACCTTGTTGCAGGCTCAACAGCCGCACGCCAGGCACGCGAGCAACAGGTTCAAAGCAGGCCAGTGGCATCGAACGCCAAGGCTCGAGCGGCGACCGTGGGTTGCCCTGCCAATGAATGCCGATCCGGAAGCCCTCGATGCGGTGGACAACGCAGCGCCAATGTTCGACCAGGTCGGCGCGTGCTCGCAGGTAGGGCACCGTGCGGGGAATTGTTTCGATCGTGGTTTGCAGCACGCGCGGCACGCTCAGCAGCGAAATGCGCACGTCGCACGGCGGCGCCGAGCTCCCCTGCCCTACCACGTTGGTAAATCCGCTGGTAGCAAGCAGCGGCAACAACGGCGGTTGCACCTCGACCACGACGCGATCTGCTTGAGCGGCTAGCAACGGTGCGTAGCGGATGAACTGCAAGGTGTCGCCCAGGCCCTGCTCGGCCTCGACCAACAGCGTGCGCCCGGCCAGCGGAGTGCCGTCCCAATCGCTGATCGCCCGCGCCGGTCGCTGCAAGTCGCCGCGCAGCCAGCGCCATTCGTACTCGGCCCAACCGCGGCGAAGGTCGCCTTGCGATAACCACACCCGCGCCCGGTTGTAATGCGCGCTGGCGTAGTCGGGTTTGATAGTCAGCGCCCGCTCGTAACATTGCAACGCCAGGTCGAGCCAGCCCTGGTTTTGATACACGGTACCCAGGTTGTTAACGGCCTCGGCAAAGTCAGGATCGAGTTGCAGCGCGCGCTGGTAGGCGGCGATCGCTTCATCGTCGCGCGTCAGGCAGCGCAAAGCTTCGCCCAGGCTGTTGTGAAACGACGCCGCCTGGGGCCGCACGACGATTGCCCGGCCAATCAGGTCCACGGCGGCCTGTTGATGGCCAGTCTGATGTGCTAACAGGCCCAGCAGGTGCAGCGCGTCGGCATGAGCGGGCCGCACGGCCAATACCTCGCGATAGCAGCGTTCTGCCTGCGCCAATTGGCCGGCGCGGTGAAAAGCCAGCCCCTCGTCGATTCGGGCCTCGATGTTTTCCATTCCGGGTACGCTCCACGGGAGGCGATTCCCTTTGCCTCGGCCTGAGGGCCCGAGTAAGATCGCAATAGGCAAGGCCCTTTGGTAGCTTGCGCCGCTCCGGCGGCCTTGGCAACCGGCCCGCCTCGAAAAGATACCACCATGAGCGCGGAGCACGACACGCGATGAGCTACCTGGCCACGATTCTGATCATTGGCGGGCTGATTTTCATTCACGAGCTGGGACATCTGCTGGCCTCGCAAGCCGTCGGCATTCCGGTGGCCCGCTTCTCGATCGGCTTCGGACCGGTGCTCTATCGCCGCAAGTGGCGCGGGGTGGAGTACTGCCTGTCGGCGATTCCCCTGGGCGGGTACGTCATGCCCGAGTGCGAAGACGAACAGGCGTTCTTCGCGATTCCCGCGGGTCGGCGCATCATCATGTGGCTGGGCGGGCCGGCCGCGAATTTCATCTGTGCCGCGTGCCTGCTGGGCGCCTTCAACACGCTCAAGTCGGGGTTCTCGGTTTCGGGGACGCTCGTCGAGCCCTGGTTTCAAGTCGTTTCACTGACCGGAAACTTCCTGGCGATTCTGCCGCAGTTATTTTTGCATCCCAGCCAGCTGTCGGGCATTGTGGGCATCGTGGCCGCAGGTAAGACGGTCGTCAACGACGGGCTCATCAGCGCGCTCAAGTTCGGCGTGATTCTGAATCTCAATCTGGCCGTATTCAACTTGCTACCGATCTCGCCGTTGGACGGTGGCAAAATTCTTTGTGCGCTGCTGGAAAAACTCAGCCCGCGATTGGCAAAGTTTCAGACGAGCTTCGCCCTGGCTGGCCTGGCGCTGCTGGTCTTACTGATGGTTTACACGACCGTCGTCGACGTCGTGCGCCAATTGGCGTAGAGCACTCGCAACAGGTACTGGCAGGACTCGAGAATTGCTCGCGACTGCCGCTGGCGGGCGACCATGCTATCAGGCCCAACGCTGTCAACTTCGCGCTGACTTCACCGCTTGCGGGGCCGCATTGGGGAAACCATTCCCCCCGCGAAGCCGCGACGCAGGATGCCGCGCGACTGCCGTTCGAGCAGCGCGCGATTTGTGTTAGGATCGGAGCCCAGCAGGCTCGACGACCTGGCCGACGCGATCACATGGAGGGAACAGCGATGAAGCGCGGATTGATCGTTGCAGTGATAGTGGCAATCGCCTTCGTGGCGGAATCGGCCGTTGCGCGGGGGCCCCACTATGGCTTTAGCATCTACGGCCCTATGCCCGGCTACTACGGCGCGTACCGGCCGTACTACGGTCCGGTTTACTATCCGCCGCCGCCCGCGGTGTATTACCCCGCGCCGGTTTATGCACCCGCGCCCGTATACGCTCCGCCCCCGCCGGTGTACGTTCCGCCCGTGGTCGGCGGTTACTACGCGCGCCCCAGTTTCGGGGTCTATTTTGGCCGCTAAGCGCCGTCGCGCGGCGCGAAGAAGAGAAAGTGGGCGATTAGGGACTCGAACCCCCGACATCCACGGTGTAAACGTGGCGCTCTAACCAACTGAG